>JAVCBX010000189.1:0-6096 GCA_037917635.1 Thermoproteota archaeon
CTTCTCAGCTGGCTTTGCTTTCACCTTCCTTATTTTTACCAGATCGTCGATTCCTGCCCCCGCGTTCCTCCTCGTATATCCATCTATCCTAATGATTCCCTTCCCATAATCCTCAGGATAGGCTGGCCATACTATGGCCACTGCCCTATTTCTCCCAACGATTTCAATGACGTCCCCTGAGCTCAGACCCAGGTCTTCCATTGCCTTCCTGTCTACCCTAGCAATGGCTCTTCCAACGTCCCTCGGGTGGGACTCAGCTACCTTTAGCGTAACGTACCTTCTTGATTCCTTATTCAACTTCATCACCTAAACAAAAAAGGTAGGGATTTACTCCACATTTATCTTTGTGCCTGAAGGCCTTACTTCCTTCTTGGCCTTAAATGTGACTTCAAGCACGCCGTTGTTGTACCTTGCCTTCGCGCTCTTAACGTCAACCTCAATTGGCAGGTCAACGGTAGCCTTATACTTCCTTTCTCCTCTCTCAGCTCTTATCTCAACTCTTTTCTCTGTTGCTCTGAGATCTATGTCCCTCTTTTCGACACCTGGCATTTCAGCGATTACCTTGACCTCGTTTGTCTTTTCATCAACCATTACGTCGACGAATGGGGTTCTGAAGCCCTCTATTTCCTGCACGGGAGGTACATTTCCGAACGTCCTCACCACAGGCCTGCCCTCTGGTCCCATCGTGATGGAGAATCCGTAGACGTATGGTCCGAACGTCTTTCCTCTCCTTATTGAAGCAAATTCTTTGTCAAGCATTCTTTCCATCCTTCTAAATTCTTCCTCTATCTCATCGAATATCTTTCTTATCCATCTATCCCAGTACATCCCGATCACCCCTCTCATCTATCTTTCGGAATAATTAACTCTAGATTACATATATAAAATTTTCCTCTAATTTTCAAGATAGGGCACTAGGATGGATATTTGGATTTATTCTCTTTCCAAAGCTTTTTACTAGGGAAAAACACTTGTAGTCTCTTTTATTTCTTTTAGAACTTCTCGCTTCAGCCAAAGAAGGTAGGATTCAGCATCCTCTAAAAGCTTAATCCCTCTTTCTATTTTATCCAAAAGATCTGCAGATCTTCTCAGCTTTTCCTCAAAGGAATCGCAACGCCTTATTCTGGTAAGTTCTTTCCTTCCCTCGTTTAGAATTTGGATAACGTCTCTGTTAAAAGAGGGCCTCGCATCTGGGGTTAAATCGGATGCAGATATCCTGTGGATGCTATCTCCAAAACAAACTGAGAGGAGGATGTTCTTCTTGAGGCGATAGTACTTCCTAGTAAGCCTGTTTATATCGCTTTCTTCCTCAAAACTTTCAAGATATCCCTCTTTTTCTAGTTTTTTCAAGTGCTTGAGTATGGCAGTTTGAGATGCCATACCCCTTAGTTCCTTCCTAAGCTCAAATAAGTATCTAGGCTGCTCAGAAACGAGCTCGATTATCCTTCTTCTTATCTTATTTGATAGTATTTCGAACAATGTTTCGATATCGTCTTCCATTTGCCCTCTGAGCTTATTTTAAAGAAGAACTGATATATAAGTTTGGGTGCAGTATTCTGAGGGTCGCATCTGGCTGAAGATAGTTAGTAAACATTTTGTTGTTTTAATTACAGGAGATCAAAGCCAAAATAGAGTTCTGGATCATAAGAAAAGTTAAGAGGGACAGGGACGACAACAAACTTCATCAGCATTTTAGGGAATTCTTCTAGGATCTCCAGCACTTTCTTAGACGCTTAAAGGAGTTAGTAGTAACATTTAATTCTTAGTACTACTATTTACCACCAATGACATCAAAGAAGATCAGCATAAGCTTGCCTGAGGACTTATTAGAAGTCTTAGATAGCTTATCTAGGGAAGAGGGAGTTCCAAGGAGCAGAATATTGGCAGAAGCTCTTAGATCTTATCTTATTAGACGTGGAATTACCGAAAAACCAAGGAAATACCCCACAGTATTGTGGAAACTGAGATCTTCTGGGGCTATGAGGTTGCGCTCTCCAAGAAGGGTTGGTAGGAGGATTAAAGATGAGTGGATCCTCGAAATTAAGGAAAATCAGGTATAGATACGAGCCCGATGGTTTTAATGAGGATGGAGATAGAATACCAGACATTCCAGTGGTATACCTGATCCTAGAAACCGAGCGAGCAAGGGCCAGGGGTCCAGCGATCTTAGATACGGGCTTTGACGGCGGAATCTACCCTAATTTTGAAGTAGTGCGCATGCTTGATGGAATGAAGCCTATTAAGATAAAGCGCTTAGCCCATCCGCTTTACGGTCCAGTGCCTTGCGAGGTGTTCAGGGTTAACGCAAGCTTGGCTGATCCAAAATTCCAAAGGTCGATTCAAATTGGAAGGGTTAACGTTTATACCCCAACAGAACCAGAATTCCTCTCTGAAGAGGTTTTACTGGGTAGAGAGGTGTTAAATAAAATCAAAATCGAACTAAATGGAGTTTGGGTTTTAGTTATGGCTTAGTTTAAGGCAAAACTGGGTAGTTAGAATATTTCCCTCTTTAATAAAAAGCTCAGGTTAAGGATTCTCTGTTACAAACTAGTTCTGTCTGGACATCGAACTTCAAAAAGAGTAAGAGAAATCAGAGCTCGATCAATTATTGTTATAAAAGGCCAAGCAAATATTGATATAGGAAACGATGAAAATCCTAACTCTAGGCCTCCTTAAATGTACTCAGTGCGGAAGTAGGGAGTTAGTTCTGAGAGAAAGAAAAGATGAGAGAGAAATAAGGTCTATAGATGTGGAGGGAGTTAAAACAACTAAAGCTCTTAAGGAAATCCCCAAAGGTATTATAGTTTGCGAGAACTGTTCTTTCTACTACACTATAGGAGTGCAAGGCCCTGGAATTCTGGATGCTTCTCCAATTTATTTTAGAAATCCCAAGGAGGAGAAGTGTATTTTAGAGGAGTGGGGATTTAGCACTGAAAACCTTCGATTTGAGATGCCTCAACTAAATGAAAGGGAGAAGTGGCTTCTAGGACGGTTCAAAGAAGTAATGAAAGCGTATGAGAGCCCAGGAGAGTGTTAGAGCATAGATGAGTTAGAGATGATGCCTTACTTCCTAAGGATTTTGAAAGAAGGGGGCTTAGTGCTCGATCTTGCTGGAGGGTATGGCAGATGCGTTCCTTCTCTGCTTGAAAAGGCAGGATTCGTTGTTCTGGCTGATCTATCCTCTGATGAGCTAAGAGCGGGAAGAGAAAACTTAAGCGGTGTAAGGAGGGTGGATTTTGTCCGAGCGGACATGCTTAACCTTCCTTTCAGAGAAAAGAGCTTCAACGGGATCTGGTTCACGCAGGCCTTTGAGTACATACCGCCCGACAAGCTGGAAAACTTCGTTAAGGATATATCCAGTATCCTCATGCTAGGAGGAGTTTTCTTCGGGAACATGGAAAAGAAATCCTTTTGGAGTCTTCTTATGGCTTATTTAAGCCTAAAAATTAGAGGCCATCCTGCAAAGCTTGGAGAATACCTATACAAACTCAAAAGCGGTGTAATCCACTACCACTCTAATCCCACTTTAAGTAGCTCAAGGATTGAGAGGATATTCGAGAAGGACAATCTCGTAACAGTTTGTCGGAAGAATTATCGTGAAAAGGGATCATATCCTCTTGTCTACCTGCTACAGAAGCTAGAGGAGCCTAAAATGCGTTAAGAGCCCGTGAAGCTGTTTATGCACATCTGATATTCAAGAGCTTTGTAATTTAGCTTAGATCCATTTAACAACTTCTCTTAACTCCTTCCTTGGCCTTGGATTGGTTTCTTTCAACGGAATTCCTAAGGGCAGAACGGCTATGAGCTTGCACCCATCAGGAGGCCTCAAAACTTCGTTGAACTCATCCTCTAAGAAGTTAACGACCCCTACCCAGCAGGTTCCTAGGCCAAGAGCAGTAGCAGCAAGCGAAATGTTCTCTATGGCTGCAGAGACGCTTTCAATCCCCCAAGCATTCTCTATCTCCGAGTAATCCTCTCTCAATCCTCTCCTGCTAACTCTAAGATAGGCTACAACGTAAACTGGAGCTCGATACATGCCCTGATTAAGCCTTTCTTTAAGTTTTCTCAGCTTCTCTTCTTCTATTAGTTTGTTTGCCCTAGCTTCGGAATAGTAGTATATGTGGGCCTTTTTTAGAAGCTCCCAAATCCTCTCCTGCATTTCAGCGCTTTTGACGACTATGAAGAACCACTGTTCCATTCCCATGGCTGTGGGTGCCCTGGTTCCAGCTTCTAGTATCCTTTGGATCAAGGAATCTTCAACAGGATCCAGCTTAAACCATCTGACGCTTGTTCTCCTCTTAATAGCTTCAAATACGTCCAAAACTCCTTCCTCCTCAGCGAAGTTCTAGAATATCCTTTAAATAATCTTCACTCCCCACATCTTTCCTCCTTAACAAAGAATTGCAACTTAACATTATTTACAACCTTAGCAAGATCTAGAGAATGTGCAATGGGCAAAGGATTTCAATCAAGCTGGATCCTAAACCCAATCCGCTACTTGGCGTTAGTTCTGTATCGCCTGCTCAATTAAGCTGGTTCTACTCGCTCCCTAATAGTTTTAGGCTATGGGTTGAGATTTGTGCCTTTTTGATGAGTTTAGCAGCTAACCTTCTTTAAATCAACTTTTCAAGAAGCTAGATAGGAGTAAGAAATTTCTTTCTGAAATGAAGGAAACCATCTTTGAAAATAAGGTAGCTAAACTTTCTTTGACAATAGTTAGCCCGTTCTAACCTTAAAAGAAGAATAACAGAGCTTTAGCTCACCTTTTATCTCCTGTGACTTCCTTAACGCCCAGAAATCATCTTTTGGATAAGCTATCTTGATTTATCATACTTCTCAGTTTTTTAAGGCTGACAAACATGTATTCATCGTCAAAGCAGGCGACCTCCATTGTAACGGTCTTCAATCTTGGACACCTCTTTGCTTCTTCCAATATAGGCTCGAAGTTCGTGCTTCCCATGCCGAGCGGAAGATGAAGGTCCCACTCCTCGGAGCCTCCTCCGAAGTTATCGTGAATGTGCAGGTGAATTATCATCTCAGAAAACTCCCGGACGAACTGTAGGATCTCGCTTTCAGGGAAGTAAAGATGAGCGTGGCCTATGTCGAAACACATGTGAAGCTCTGGAAATGAGCGAAAAACTTTTCTAAAGACATTTCTAGTCTCAGACTTGTTTTCGATCGCTAGGGGCACGTCATACTCTTCTGTAACCTTCAAGATCTCGTTAATCGCCCTCTTTTTATGCCAGAAGGAAACCTCCTTCCTCCCAAACAAGTAGATCACAAAGCCTTTTCTGTAAGAGGAGGAGCTCGATATGGCCTCGATAATTTCCTTCAATGTGTTGACTTCCTGCCAGCTGTATGAGATCTCTGGCAAATGGACGATCGGTAAGGGAATGATTCTCTCAACCTGCTCTGCTTTATCAAGGATCTCATCTTCCTCTGGCAAAGGGTAAGGAAGGTCCAGCTCAAGATAATCTGCCCCCATGTTCTTATACTTGAGTGCCCTTTCAACCAATTCAGTAGCTAGGTTTGCGTAGACTCCCACCTTCATATCACTTAGGCCATTGTTCAACCGAGATATATCAGCATTTCGCAGCTTCTAGAGCTCAAGCTGATTGTGGGATTTTCCTACTTTTAAAGTAAAATCCTAAAAAATAAGCTGCAAAAAGCAAAGAGCTTTTAATCCTTTTCGAGCTCCTTCAATCTAATGGGAAGTTCTATTTTCTCCGGGACTAAGGAGGGTTTCTCTTCAATGGTCTCAAGAACTAGGGAGGTAAGGGTCTCCACAACCCCTGGCACAGAGTGTATCTTGCCAATTATCTTGTTGAGCTCGTCGCTGTCCCCAGCAAGTACTTTTGCTATTGCGTCGTAAATGCCAGTTATGGTATAAACCTCCAATACACTCGAGCCTAAGATCTCCTTTATCTCCCTCGCAACCTCTGCGTGCTTTCCTGCTTGTGTCTTAATCATTATGATGTACTTGTAAGGCTTCCCAAGCTTAGAGTGATCGACCAATGCCGTGTATCCCTTGACTATTCCCGCTTCCTCAAGCTTCTTCACCTTTTTCATCACTCCAGCAGGGCTCATCCCCAGCTT
>JAVCBX010000153.1:0-6068 GCA_037917635.1 Thermoproteota archaeon
GAAGGAGCCCGCTCTTTCACCAGGATCCGATGAGCCTTGCAAGATGCATCCTATCGACCTCGCCAATAGAAGCATCCGTAGGCTTTGCAACGATAAACGCCGCTTCCCAGATCTTTGCCTCGAAGATGGAATTCAAGCGTTCTGGTGACTTAATAAAGGCCCTGGGCTTGAAGGAAGGGGACAACATACTAATGGTTGGTCTAATGATGCCTTTGGTTTGGAAACTGCATGACCAAGTGGCTGGGATGGGCTGTTAAGGACAGCCTTTTAACTAGTGATGGACCTCCTAACTTTGAGTTAAGGCCTTGGTGGGCTCTAGAAACGATTTTATGCTCAGAGGAGATATCAGCCATTCTAATATCTGGTTCCTCGGTTTCAAGCAAGACGTAGATAGGACCCTTGAACTCGCGCATGGAAAAGGAATTAAGACAGCTTTGGTAGGAACTTCGGTCCCCATATTCCCTTACTTTTGGAAGAGAAGGGGGATTAGTGTCTTAGAGCATCATTGGTCAAGGACAAATGGCTAACGTTAAAAATCATGAAGGAAGGAGGGGCAGCAGGGAACTTTTTAGGTCAGGATGCATAGAAAAGGTCTTAATTGACCTTGAGGAGATCTAAGAACAACTTTCCCCGCTTTGATCGTTTCTTACAGGCTTAAGTCGCTGATTACCTTAGCTATAAGCATAGTCCCCATTACGTAGTCCCTTATCCTTATGTGTTCGTTTGGCGCATGGGCCCTGGAGAGGGGATACCCAACTCCAACAGAAACCATTGGGATTCCTAAGACATTTCTGAAGAGGTATAAAGGACCTGATCCAGCAGATGTTGGGTATATGTTTGCTTTCTTTTGGTATATCTCTTCCGCAGCTCTGATGACGAGCTGCACAAAGTCCTCATCGATCGGAGTCTTCGCTGGCTCCAAAAGGCCTAGTGGAATCACCTCGATGTCGTCAAAATTGTGCTTTTTGAGATGCTTTCTGAGTTTGTTTAGGATTTCCTGAGGTCTTTGGTTGGGAACCAGCCTGAAGTCAACCTTCGCCTCAGCTTTCGAGGGTAGTACAGTTTTTGATCCTTTCCCAGAGTATCCTGAGGAGATTCCGCAAATGGTGCAAGTGGGTTCCAATAGAAGGGTCTTCACAAGGTCCGGACCCGATAGGTTCTTTAGAAATGATTCCAGCTCAAGGTCCTTCTTTATGACATCTTCAGGGAAAGGTATTCTCTCGATGCACTCCTTCTTCGTGGGTTCTACAACTTCATCGTAGAACCCTCTATCAATATCCTCTCCTCTTGATCCTTGAGGGTACTTAATGCCCAAACTAGCCTCCAAGCAGCATTTGGAATTATTGGAGCCCTTGATGAGTGCATATCCTTTGTCAACGTCTTAACCCTGAGTTCAACATAAAGTGTGCCCTTCAATCCAAGCCATATGTTGGGTCTTCCCTCATGATCGACCCCTCCAAACTCCCAAATCCCACAGTCAGCTCTTAACAAGCTCTTGTTCCCTTCTATGAACCTTGGTAAGTGAGGACTCCCTATCTCCTCCTCTCCCTCCACAAAGAACTTCACGTTAATTGGGACTTCACCTACTGTTGAGAGGAATGCGCGGACCGCGTGCATTCTTGAGATTATGTTTCCCTTGTTGTCGGATGTCCCTCTACCGTATATCTTGCCATTCCTTATTTGAGGCTCGAACGGAGGAGACTTCCACTCTTCAAGTGGGTCTGGGGAGCTGTACATCGTAATGATTGTAGAAAATGAGTGTTAGAGCTTCCTCAGAAGATTTCGTTTTCAGCTCGCCATATACCACTGGAGGCCCTCCATTTGGAGATAAGGTGCACGCTGGTATCCCATTTTTCCTTCATAAGGTCTACGAGCAGCTCAGCACACTCCTTCAGTCCCTCTCCCGTCGCAAAGATACTTGGTTGCTGAACTAATAGGGATAATTGCCTGAGAAACCTTTCTAACTCGCTCTTTATGAATTCATTGACCTTTTCCAACGCATATGGGTTATGGCTAAGTGAACGATAAAAATGCAAAAGGCCTCTTTAGGTGACTATTCTTAAGCAAATGAAATGGACAAGGACCCTTTTATCAATCTAGGAAGCTGGCTAGCAAAAGTGAGATTTGAAAAGATCTTACTCAGCCTTCTAAACAGGTGTTAATTTTGGTTAATTCGTGTATTATATAACTCAGGAAAAATCTCCACACGCGCACTCCGACTTCTTCGGCAGAAAGATTTGATTTTGAGATTTCTGTCACGCCTAAAAGCCTAACACTACCCGTATCAAGTTCTGGATCTATTGCAATAAATATTGAGTTGATCTCGGGAACTTTACAAAAAGTGACACTTTCAGCAAAAGGATTTCCAACAGATGCAACGTATAGCTTTGATCCAGCAGCGGTAACGCCAATCGGATCATCTACCTTGTACATAACTGCCGGAACTACTCCAGGAACCTTTACTATCTTAATAAAAGCTTCAGGAGGTGGGTTGAGAAAACTGCGACCTTTACTTAGTCATAGAAGCTCCTAAAAAGTGCGTGATCGCAACGGCAACTTATGGCTCCGAGCTTTCACCAGAAGTTCAACTCCTTAGAGAATTCAGAGACGGGTTTGTCATGAAAACCTTTGCAGGTAAGCAGTTCATGAGGGCCTTTAATGCCTTCTACTATTCATGGAGTACTCCAATAGCCAGACTGATTGAGAGACTGGTAGTTTAAGAAATGTCTTTAAGCTTGCATTATATCCCCTCATAGGAATCCTTAGATTTGCATCTGCCTCTTCCAACCTGGCACAGATACACTCAGAAGTTGCTGTCATCTTTGCTGGGATCATGTTAAGCGTACTAATTGGCATCCTCAAGAGACTCAGTGCCTCCCTTTCGATTAGAGAAATCGTTAGGTGGTTGATTATTCAAATCTCAGCAGCCCTTGCATTGCTATACCTTGCGGAGGTACTAGTTCTTGCTTCCTTGGCCCTAGTAGCTTCCTCAGTCCTAGTGCTTTCATGTTTGCCTTTGTTAGCATTGCCGATCTCGATCAAAATCGCTAAGAGACTCTAAAGGGTCCTTCAGTCGAGGGACAAACTTGCTACAAATCAAGATTAGGATGAACTCTACGGAGATCAGGACAATTCCACCTTCAGGACCAAACTTTCCTCCAGTAATCCAGCTAGGTCCGACCAGCTCGGTGTCAAAGAGCCAGCTCTCTGGGCTTAGACCACTTAAGGGCATGCCGAAAATCTTCTCCTCGGTCAAGTTCCACATGAAGTGCAAGCCCATTGGAACCCAAATCTCATCATAAAGGAGAAAGCTCATAGAAAGCAGAAAACCAGCAATCATCAGCCCAAAGACAGCTAGTACATTTGCGTTTGGATTGTTTGCGTGAACTATCCCAAAAGTTAGTGAACTTAGGATCATCGCCTGCCAAAGCCCAGATCTCCTCGCCGAGTTAAACATATATCCTCTGAAGATAAGCTCTTCGTTATAGACTAATATGAGCATAAGCAACACCTTTCTGAGAAGCTCTAAGGCACTAGGAAAAGAGGGTTTGAGCGCAACGCTTGCATATCCTAGTAAGCAGAAGATAATTGTAGAGGAAAGAATGGCAAGAAACCCAATTATGGCCCCTAAGGCAAACCTCTTTGGGGCTTTTCTTAATCCTCTGAAGCCCAAATCGTGAAAGCTGAGGTCATTCAGGAGTTTCATGAAAAAGAGGGTGAAAACTGTCGGAAATGCTAGGGTGTGAAGCAAGAGAAGGAAGTTTCCATAAAGCCCAGCAATTCCCCTAATAAGGGTAGATATTACCTGAAAAGACATCGTAAAAAGGCCAAAGAAAAGTATAGCCTTCGGTATTGGTGAAATTCTTGTCCTTGGAGATGATCTTTCCTCAGTTGCTTCAGCTTGCATGACCCACCACGTTCTTAGTTCCTTTTTCAGTTAACTTATATTGATAGAGATTCAAAGGGCACAGTTAATCGGTTCTCCTTATAATCTCTGTGATCTGTCCTTCTTCATTTATGAAGAAGTAGCTCTCCCATTCAGGGGAGAAGAAAAACAACCTCTGAGCAACCTTATTTATCAAACTTTCTAGGTCAGAGAAAGGGCCTTCTGAGGGAATTAGACCTGCGTGTATCAAGTAGTACTTACCTCCCTTCATATAAACTAAAACAGCATGACCTGCCTCTATCCCATACCAAGTAATCCCTAAAACAGCAGCACTTCGATCTTTAACTCTGTCGAAGGCATCATAAGTCCATCCATGCTTTCTGAGACAATAAAGGGCGAAAATTGCGTAGTCCTCGCAATCTCCTCCTTTCCTATCGAAGGTTTCCTTTGGCGTCTGCCAAATGTCCTCTCCCCAAGGATCTGGGTAGTATTTGAAGTGATCCTTCATGTACCTGCTTATCTTCTTTGGAGCGTCCAGGATATTAACTACGGTAGAGAAGTCGTTCCATTGCTCAGCAAATTTTGGATCAGTTTCATAAACTAGTATTTCTGCAGAGTCTGACTCCCCATCTAGGTCTGTGTCTGATGATGTTGGATCCGTCTTGAATTTCAGAAATTCTTGGTCGTCTGGAAGCAGGTCGTCGTCGGTGTCCCCTTTCCTTGGATTTGTTCCAATCAAGGCTTCTAGGGCATTTGGCAAAGAGTCCCAATCGTTGCTCGACCTCATTCCTAACGAGGTGTTATACCTATTAAAACCAGCTATTATGGTAATTCTGTTATCCTTCCTCATTATTACTTTTATTAGGTAACTTTGTTGCCCAGATTCCAGTCTTCTCTTTTCATCCTCGCTCAAGAGCTCATCTGCATAGTTTTTTGGCATCCACTCGTCCGTTGGCGCCAAATGACCTCCAAGAATAAGTATAAAGGCGTTCCTAACGGATGATAGATTGGTAATTCTCCAAAATCTTACTCCATACTCCTTGCGGATCTTTGAAAGAAGCTCCATGTTGAGCTTCCAATCTATGTCGTTTGATATCACGTATGCCTGAGATTCGCCCTTTGTTTCAACCGAAAAGATGGGAGTGAAAGCAAAAACTGCAAGTACCAGAAGCAGGGCAAGAAAGGACTTTCTCATTTTAAACCTCCTATTCAAGGGCCTTTATTAGTGGAGGGAGGAAATAAAATTTGTGCTATCGCCTGTTAGGCGTTTATTTCCTATCGATTTTGAGGATGCGTGAGTCGGGTTGACGAGATTACAGAGTAAAGCTTCAGAACAGAGAAATGATAGGTTTAATAAGAAATCGATGAAAATTGCCTTATGGCAAAATGGAAGTGCCTAATTTGCGGCTACATATACGATGAGGATGTGGGAGATCCGGAGAGCGATATCCCTCCAGGGACCCTGTTTGAAGACCTTCCAGATGATTGGGTGTGTCCAGTCTGTGGAGCATCAAAGGATCAGTTTGAGTACTTGGAAGAATGATCTACCCATTTTATACTGCACTTCTCAATCAAAAATTATTTCTTTGATACATACTTGTTTCCTTTTATGTAAAACCTCCAAGGCTTGGCAGCATCCTCCTCAGCGTATTCAACTCCGATCCTGGTCGTCTGAACTATGTTGCTGGGATGCATTCCAACGTCCTCTATGAATAAGATATTCCCTGTCATGTCGATCCCATTTAAACTCGTGTCGATTCCCATGGCCTTTGTTAGATTTCCTGGCCCTTTGCAAAGCCTGCTCACATCATTGATCCCTCTTCTTGCCTTCATGAGTTCAATTCCTTCTCTAGGCTCCAATGCTCTAATAAGAACCGCCATTGGGACTCCCTCTGGACCAACAACGACGTTCAAAAGTGAGTGAATCCCGTAAATAAGGTAGATGTAGGCTTTTCCAGGCTTTCCATACAATATTGAGGTTCTCTTAGTCCTTCTTCCCCCATAAGAGTGAGATGCCTTGTCCACGGTTCCCATGTAGGCTTCCGTCTCGACTATGAGGCCGGAGGTCCTACCTTCATTGGACTCGTGAACTAAAAGCTTTCCAAGAAGTTCTTTTGCGACTATCAAAGCGTTTCTTTCATAAAAAGACCTTGACAGCTTCATTTTAGGTCCCATTATTTTT
>JAVCBX010000169.1:0-5972 GCA_037917635.1 Thermoproteota archaeon
GCCTTACACTTGTAACGTAATCCATTAGACCCAAAGTAAGGGATTCCACAATTCTGCCTCTTATGATGCCATATCCTGACAGGTAGGAGATGCAAAGCAATCCGAAGAGGGGATAAGAGGTGTACTCCAAGATTTTCGAGTAAATCCTCCTCAAACTAGCACCTTCCCTAGCTAAGGCTAACCGCCCCTCCTCTCATTGTAGTACTCCTCAAGCTCCTGCTGGGTCAGTTCGTGGAGCCTCCGAACCCTTCCAACCGGCATTATGTAGAGAGGAACCTCGTCTGGCACGCTTATTATTCTCTTGACTTCCTCATCATGAAAAGCTCCAATCACAACAGTTCCAAGGTTTAGAGCAGTCGCCTGGAGGTATACGTTTTGCCCAACGTGTCCAACTTCCATGTGGACGTACCTTATTCCCCTCTCACCATACCTGCTCGTGGTCCTTTCGTAAACTGCTGTTACAACTAAGTTTATAGGGGCTTCTAAAACCCATTCTTGATTTAAGGCAGCTGAATAAAGCTCTTTGCTGAAATCTCCCAACTTTAAAAGCATCAAGGAATGCCTGTGAGAATCATACTTATATATCCCTGGCTCTAGGCCTTCAACTCCTCCTTCTCTGACTACTAAGTAGACCTCCAAGGGATAGGTGGCTCCAGCGCTGGGAGCAACTCTAAAACCTCTCCTAACATCGGTTATTCCTTGCGCACTCCAAAGCAACTGAGAGATCTCCTCAATCTTTAAGGGAGAATCTAAGTACTCCCTCACGCTCCTCCTCCTGGCAATGGCTTCCTCGACGCTCATGTCTCCACTTAGCCTAGGCATTGGAAGGAAGATCTCCCTTTGCTTTGGAAGCAGTTTCGGCTTTTCTTCCTCCTTGGGAGCTTTGGTAGGTTCAATTGTTAGTAGTAGAGCACAGATCAATGAGAGGGCAACAATCAAGATCACAAGGAGCCCAAACAACCTCATGTAAAGCACCTAAGATTATGAGCCTACGCCCCTTAATTATCAAGTCGAATTCCATTAAAATCGATTTAATCAGCCATCAGATCAACTAGCTTTTACCTGACTGAGCTTCTTGAATTAGAATAAGTTTTTCTTCTGTTTTAAGAGACCTCCAAGGTATTCTATGTTCCTCTGAACCTCTTCCTTTCCGCATATTGGACCATGTCCTGGAACTATCTTATCTACATTTAGGGCCTTTATGAGCTCCAGAGAGCGTATCCATCTCTTCCATAGCTCTGGATGTCCGAACCTTGTAGTTGGAGGATAACCAGAGTAAACAGTATCCCCAGCAAATAGAATCCTGGCCCTTGGAAGGTAGACGGAAATGTTAGATTCTAAATGACCTGGCGTTGGTATTAGCCTAATCTCCTCGCCTCCAACCAATAAGGTCTCCTACTCATCAATGGTTACATCTGGTAGGACTATCTCAACCCCTGAGAATAAATTGGCTCCAATGTCATAACCTGGATCCCTTATATCTGCCCAAGGGCGGTTCTGCCTTTCTATCATGAACTTCACATAGTCCTTTCCTTCCCCCTCTAAGAACTCCTTTGTCTTCGCATGAGCTATTATCTTTGCCCCCTGCTCCTTGAAGATTTTAGCGCCGAATATGTGGTCTGAATGATGTTCTGTTAAGACAAGGAACTTGATGTCTGCGTCTCCAGCAGCCGCTCTTATGTAGCCCAATATAGTTAGAGCGGATAGGCGAGTCCATCCCGAATCAACCACAACGACGCCTCTCTGGTAACTATGAACCCAGCGTTCACACCATAGGGGTGAGTAAGGCCTAAGACAGCGTAAACATTATCCGATAGCTTCATCCTCACCCTAAGGCCTCAAAAAGATTAACGAGAAATTGAGACGACGGGATTCGAGGACAATTAGATGGAGATATCGTGAATTTCAGGGCATTTCAATGTCTTGAGCCAAGAGACTTATATTTTTCCCCTTCCGTCACGAAAGGGGATTTGTTCTTGAAGATAAAAGATGTGCGTACGATTCGTTTTAAGTATAGGTCGAGGGTGGTTAAGGACGAAGAGGGACATTCCCATCCGGTCCGGAGCACGATGCCACTATGACCCTCACCGAGATAATAACACATGAGGGCGAGAGCGGTTATTGCTTTGGAGGCAGTCCAGAAGCAAACATGCTGCTGAAGCGCATATTGGCTGGAGAGAACCCCCCTAGATAGGGAAAGAATCTGGCAGAGGATGAGCAGAGCGAGATGGCTCTACAGGAGCGTTCTAACAGACCAAGCAATATCTACAATAGATTTGGCTCTATGGGACTTCTTTGGCCGATACCTAGGTCTTCCTGTCTGTAAGCTATTAGGAGGCTATAGGGAGAAAGTTCTGGCTTACGCAAGCACCATGTGCGGGGACGATATCCCCGGAGGGTTGGACAGTCCAGAGGCCTATGCCGACTTCGCCGAGGAGTGCAAGAAGCTGGGTTACAAGGCCTTCAAAATACACCCTTGGATGCCCCTTACGACCACCCAAAAGGGTTATTGAAATTTGTAAGGCCGTGAAGGAGAGGGTTGGCGATGAGATGATTCTGATGCTTGATACTTATCACTTTTACAGCAGAGAAGAAGCCTTATACATAGGCAAGGAGATCGAGAAGCTTGGCTTCTATTGGTTTGAACAACCTATGAACGAATACAGCATCTCATCTTACGTCTGGCTTGCTAATCAGCTGGAAATACCCATAATAGGTCCTGAGATGAGCGAGGGAAACATTTGGATAAGGGCTGAATGGATAGCGAGAGGCGCTTGTGATATATGCAGGTGCGATGTCTACACAGGCCTGGGAATTACTGGTCTGATGAAGGTTGCGCACCTGTGTGAATCCTTTGGAATGAGCTTGGAGATCCACGTAATACCTCCTTGGTGGGGCGGAGGAGCAGGAAACCTCCAAGTCCTAGGAGCAAAGGGAATTCCAGGTCGATTTTGGGAGAGAGGACTGCTTCATCCCATGCTGGACTATGAGAAACAAACGCCCTGGCTCAAAGAAATAATAGACCCAATGGATTCAGATGGATACGTCAAAATACCTCAAAAGCCGGGATTAGGGTTTGAAATAAACTGGGAGTTCATAGAAGAGAGCATAATAGATTAATTCTGGCCCGTAAGTTCCTCTCCGGAAAAATTAAGAAAGGTCCTTCCTAACCTTTGAGGTGATTTTAATGAGAATCAAGGATGTAAAAACCTTTCCAGTAGCGGCTGGGAGGTTCTGGGATCGTCCGCCTGAGGAGAAGGGAAAGCCTTACATCGGCCTATATGTGCCCTACGCAGAGCACACCGCAAAGGTGCTCTGGAAACACAAGGGAGTAAAAACAACCTTCGTGAAGGTGACCACTGATGAAGGGATTTATGGAATTGGAGAGTGCAAAGTAGTTCTTGCTCCAAAGGTTACCAGCATCATAATTGAAGAGCTCTTAAAACCCATGCTAATTGGAAAGGATCCTTTTGACGTGGAAGTCATGTGGGAATGGATGTACGGCTTGATGAAGTACAGGGGTCAGTTGAAAGGCTTCATGCTCGAGGCGATAAGCGGAATCGACATCGCGCTTTGGGACATCGTGGGAAAGGCTACCAATAAGCCCGTTTGTAAGCTCCTTGGTGGATGCTTCAGAGAGAAGATAGAGGCTTACGCTTCCTCAATCCTCTGGGGAAAAAAGGAAGAAGTGGTTAGAACTGCTCTCAATCTTTTGGAGCAGGGTCACACTGCAGTTAAGCTAAAAGGAGGCCGCGGGGTTGAAAAGGATGCTGAGATAGTTAAATCAGTTAGAGAGGCTGTTGGAAGCGATATGGAGCTGATGCTAGATGCAAACTGTGCTTACAACCTTCGAGAGGCCATAAGGTTAGGGAGGAAACTCGAAAGATACGAAGTTTATTGGTTTGAGGAGCCTATCTCCCCCGAACAGCTGGACAATTACGTTACGCTTACCAGAGCGCTAGATGTACCAATTGCAACGGGGGAAAACGAGTTCACGAGGTGGGGATTTAGGGACTTAATAACCAAGAGAGCAGCAGACATAATTATGCCTGACGTAGGGAGAGCAGGAGGCATATCAGAGTGTAAAAAGATAGCAGCTATGGCAGAAGCCTTTGATATACTTTATTCACCTCACACCGGAGTAGTGGGTGCAGGAATTAAGGCTGCCTCGATTCACCTTTCAGCAGCCATCCCAAACTTCTTGACCTACGAGTACTTCTGGGAATCTAATCCGCTGACAAACGAAATACTCAAGGAACCAATAGAGGAGTTCAAAGGAGGGTACATTAAGGTGCCCGATAGGCCTGGTTTGGGAATAGAGTTGAGGGAGGAAATCCTATCAAAGTACCTGATCAAGGAAAAGAGCTCGTGACGATTTCGTAAAACCTCATAACTCTCTCGATAAGGAACTTCAAGCTCACTTCACTGCTTGACCTCATGCAAGAATTAGGCAATGGGAGACGCTCCAAGGATAGGAAGATGGTGCGCTTGAAGGCGAGACTTTACTCTTTCTTTAGCACCACTTCTAATGCTAGGAGAAGACGGCCGTAGGACTCTATTAAATGGCTTTTCTCATGTTCTAACTCAGATTGTTTCGAAAAAGCGTCATTGAATGCCCTAATAATCCTGAATCTTAACTCTGCTGCTTTCCTTTCATCCCAAATACCTCTAGCTTTCATCTTGGATAGCTCGGCTCCAACCGCCTTGAGCTCATCAGCGAATCTCCTTAGAGCTTGAGAGAACTCATTTTCCTTATCTAAGAGCCGCTCAATTCTGGCCTCAAACTTCTTGATTTCGCTCTCAAAATCTTCTGACATTTTTCTTTCCCTCTGAAACTTTTTACTTCTTCTCATTAGTTACCAATTGGCGATGTTTGTGTTAGCTTAAAGACCTGATGAACCCCTCTATTTCCCTATTGACTTCATCTGGCCTCTCATAAAGGACTAGATGGCCCGCTCCTTTTATGGTGACTAGCTTAGAATTCGGTAGAAGCCTGTGGATCTCCTCGCTCCATGAAGGATGGGTCACCTTATCGTCTGCTCCTACCATTACCAAAGTCGGAACATCCACTTCGCTCAGCCAAGGCCTGGCATCGTAATCGGCGAAGAACTTCCAATACCTGTGAACATGTGGAGGCAAGCTGGATATGTACCTCTCGTTATCCCTCATAAACTCTTCAAAGACCTCTTTAGGGGTCTTTGGACTGAAGAACATGTCTTTGTACACCCTTACCGTCAGAGGGTTCTTTGTAAAAAGAATTCTCCTCCAAAAAATTGGCGGAAGTACTGCAATTATCCTGTCAAGCGTTGAAACCTCCCACTTAAAAAGGGATCCTATTAGGACCAGGCCCTTTATCCTCCTCTCCTTAGCGTAGGTTTGTGCGACCATGGCTCCAAAGCTGTGGCCTATCAGCACAACTTCCTCTGGCCCCAGTTCAAAGTGCTCTAGCACTTCGTCCAGATCAAGGAGATAGTCCTCCAGCGAGACCCTCTTTGGCTTGTCTGATTCTCCATAGCCCCTTTGATCGTAAGCTATGCACCAATATCTCTTACAGAAATAGGAAAGCTGGTACTTCCAGTTGCTTATTTGCCCGGGCATTCCGTGCAAGAAGACAAGAGCAGGTCTGGTTTGCTTGGGCCCACCTTCACATATCTTAAGGGAGATACCTCTAACACCCTTCATAAGGCATCTCATAGAAACTCCTAGGTTCATGAGGGACATTCTTGCTCCCTTAGTTTGAATCCGGAAAACTTATGCTTTCATTTGGATAAAGGTTTCTGGCTATTAAATCGATCCTTTGCTTTCCTTAGCATTGAATTTAATTTTAAAATTCTTAAAGGATCTTGTTACGTTAGAGCTTTAACTTTTCTTGCTAAAATCCTCTTTAACCCTATAGCACATTTCAGCGTACCAGGCAGAAACCGCCAGGACCGAAACGATCTCTGGGACGGAGATGCCAGAACTGTAGGCAG
>JAVCBX010000085.1:0-5936 GCA_037917635.1 Thermoproteota archaeon
GCGGAGGTCGCGGGTTCGAATCCCGCCCGGGGCTTTTTAATAAATCGATTTAGAATAACGATTTATGACAGCTTGATCTTAGGAGGATGATACGCTAACATTTAATTTCTTGAAGCGAATCAATTTTGGAGATATAGATGGTTCTAGCTACTGCTATAGGTTTGGTGACAAGAGAAGGGGTGGTGCTCTCGGCCGATAGGAGAGTCTCCTACGGGAACGGTTATATACTGAGTAAATCTGTAAAGAAGGTTTTCGCCCTTAACGATGTTGTAGGCGTAGCCTCTGCTGGAATACCCGCTGATTTTCAAACCTTGGTCGATAGCTTGATTTTCAACGTCCGCCTGTATGAACTTGAAACAGGAAGGAAGGCAAGGCCCTCTAACATAGCAAGGATATTGTCGATAATATTGTACCAGAGGAGGATTTACTTCCCTTACTTCGCTGAGATGATAATAGGGGGATTGGAAGATGATGTTCCTAAGCTCTTTGTACTGGATCCAGCGGGAAGCTCGCTTGAGGATAAGTACGCTGCGGTCGGTTCCGGAGCAAGGTTAGCCATGGGGATATTGGAGAGATCTTACTCACCGGATCTCAGCAAGGACGAGGCAATTGAGGTTGCTAAAAAGGCAATGAGAGGGGCAATAGAGAGGGATGCTCTTTCTGGAGATGGGATAGATATACTGTTTATTGGGAAAGAGGGAAAGGTTGAGAAGTTCATCCCAATTAAGATGAGGTAACTGGCAGGAGGAAGGGTTTCATGGAGCTCAGGATAAACTCAGAAAGGTTACGGAACTTATTGTTGGAGATCCTCTCTATTAAGAGTTTCTTCTCAAGGGAGGTTGAGCTGGCGGATTTTCTAATAAGCGAACTTGCAAGGATAGCGGACAAGGTTGAGAGGCAACCAGTAGAAGGATGCGGGGGAAACGTGATCGCTTACTTCGGGCCGGAGGACAGGCCATTGAAGTATCTCCTAATGTGTCACATGGACACCGTTGAACTCTTTGAAGGTTGGAGCAGAAACCCTTGGGGTGAAATGGAGGGCGATATCGTTTATGGAATCGGGGCCTTCGACTCAAAGTCAAGTCTGGCTGCGATGATAGAAGCCTTAAGGGTAATCTCCGATCTAAAGGACGATCTAGATGGAAGAATAGTTTTTGCAGCAGTTTGTGACGAAGAGGGGTACAGCAGAGGAACATATCATCTAGTAAAGAGCGGAAAGTTGAAGGGAGTTGAGCTTGGAGTCGTCGGGGAGCCAACTCAGATGAAGCTTATGAAGGGGGCTTACGGTAGGCTTGTCTTCGATGTAACCGTCAAGGGAAAGGCCGCTGTTGGAACTGAAAAGAGAGGTGTTAACGCTGTTGTTGAGGCGTGTAAGCTAGTTCTTTGGGCGATTAAGTACTCATCAAAGTCGAAGGTAGAAGGGAGCGTGGCCCCTCTTGCCATAAGGTCTCAAGAGTTCATAGTGACCCACCCTGAAAGGTGCTTGATTAGGATGGACAGGCACTATCCCTCCGGATCAGATGAGGATGAAAGAAGGAGGTTCATTTCATACCTTAAGAAAGCCCCCAACTTTCACGCTGAAACCGAGATAAGGCTCATGCAAAGGCCAACCCCATATGCCTCGCCCTATCAAGTCCCAGAGGACAGTCTCGCCTTCCTACACTTAAAGAAGGCATACATCGACGTAGTTGGAAAGGAGCCGGAGGTTGAGCTCTATCATACGGTGAGCGATGCGAATTACCTGCATCAGATTGGAAAGATCAGCCTCCCATTACTTGGACCAATGGGAGGCAATCAGCACTCTAGGGACGAGTACGTCCTCTTCAACTCGGTTGAAAAAGTGAGCATGATCTACCTGAAAGCCATGGAAAGCGCACTGTTAAGCGAGTCTGAGAACCGATGAAGGAAGGGTCTTTTTCCTCCCCATTTAGCTCAATAAAACGCCCACCATTAGCTCAAGAACTTCTAGACCTTGCTTTTAAGAGAAGTTTTAGGCCTAAAAGCACGAAAGGCAATGGTTTAGTTAAGACTGCAAGGATTAGGGAAATAGGTAGAGTGGCTTGCATGGCAGACATCATCTCAAACAGATTGAAGGAGGTGGTGCGTTCATTTCCCTCTTTTGACTCTCTTCACCCATTTTACAGGGAACTAGCAGATGTTTTGGTTGGAGTTGATGAATTAAGGCTCTCGTTAAGCAGACTCGATTGGGCAGGAGGCATGGTTAGTAGAATTGGGAAGCAGTACATAAGGAAGCTGAGTAAATCCGAGGACTTTGATGAGATGGAAAGGCTTAGAAAGGCTGCCATGGGAAGGATCTCTTCAGTAGTAAAATCGATTTCTTCGGACTTAGAGTTAGTGAGATCCGCTTCTGAGAAGCTTAGATCCGTTCCTAACATTCAAGTAGGCGTTCCCACAGTTGTAATATCCGGGATGCCAAACACAGGAAAGAGCACCCTTGTCAGGAAGATATCCACGGGCAAGCCGGAGGTGGCCTCCTATCCCTTCACAACTAAATCCCTGTTGGTTGGCCACTTCTACCTTAAGGGTGGTGCCCTTAGAGTTCAAGTGATAGACACGCCTGGCCTTTTGGACAGGCCCCTATCTGAGAGGAACGAGATAGAGCTTCAGGCAATCCTAGCCCTAAAGCTACTTGCTTGGTGCATGATCTTCCTAATAGATCCAACTGAAACTTGTGGATATTCCATTGAAAGCCAGTTGTCCCTTCTTGATGAAATTTCAAGGGAGTTCTCGGATGTAAGGAGGGTAATAGCTCTCAACAAGGCCGACATTTGGCAACAGTTTGTTGACAGCGTTAAAAAGTGCAAGGAAGGCCTGAAAAGGAGAGGTTTTTCCTTCTTTGAGATTTCAGCTGAAAGGGGGATCGGACTCAATACCTTAACTCGCGTCTTAAGCATAGAAATACTTGAATTATATAATAGAAGTAGGAAGAGAGGGCAGGTTCATCGTCCAAGCGATGGAATGGTTGGTGCTTCTGGATGAAGGTAATTTTTCTGGGCACAGGAGGTGCCATACCAACTCTTGAAAGGAGCCATCCATCTATAGCGGTCTTCTTTAACGGAGAATACATCTTGTTGGATGCTGGAGAGGGAACTCAAAGGCAGATAATGAGATCCGGTCTTGGCTTCGCGAGGCTAACCAGGATATTCATAACACATCTTCATGGGGATCACTTCTTGGGAATTTTCCCATTGATCCAGACGCTAAGCCTTTTGAGAAGAAGGAAGAAGCTTGAGATTTATTCCCCCAAAGGCTTAAAGGAAGTCCTTCATGAGATGACCAGCAAAGCCTATCTAGAGCCCAGGTTCGAGCTGGAAGTTTTTGAGATAAGTGAGGAATGCTCCTTTGATTTCGGGAAGTACGAGGTTAGCATGTTTCGCGTCAATCATGGAGACACTCAGACATATGGAATAAAGGTTAAGGAGGCAGACAAGCCTGGTAAATTCGATGTCAAGAAGGCTAATGAGCTTGGAGTACCAATAACCTTTAGAGGACTGCTACAGAAAGGGATTGTCGTTAAAACACCCTCAGGAAGAGTAGTTTATCCTGAAGATGTGATGGGCCCGCCTAGAAGGGGGAAGGTGCTCGTTTATTCATCTGACACAAGGCCTTGTGATTCAGTAATTCAGCAAGCAAAGGAAGCGGACATTTTAATTCATGACGCAACGTTTAGAGACGATCTAAAAGATAGAGCTGAGAAAACTTGGCACAGCACTGTTGGGGAGGCCTGTGAGGTTGCTTCAAAAGCTGGAGTCAAGAGCCTAGCTCTTACCCATTTCAGCGCAAGGTACAAGAACAAGGACCTTGAAAAAATAGAGAAAGAGGCAAAGGCCCTCTTCTCGAGTGCCTTTGTAGCAAGAGATCTTCTCTCAAAGAACCTTTGACTCTAAGACGGAGTCTGCTGACTCTATAAGCTCTTGCAACTCTACCTCCTTTATAACCCTTCCCGATACCGTTTTCGGGGCGACCCAGTCTAGAAAGAGGTAAGCATCTCCCTTGAAGTTTAATTCAACTCTTATGGCGCCCAACGGGGACTCGCGTTCATCTGAGCAGATCCTTAGCTGGCCGGCATATGCAGCTTGTTTATGTAAAAGCAGAACCATCCTTCCCCATCTCCTGAGGCTGAACATTAGCACGCTTCTTGCCGTATCCAATATCCTTTCCTCCCTCAGCAATTTACGTATCTTTTCTAAGGCCTCATGACCCCTCTTTCTAAGCCTCAAAATGATTGGCTTTCCCTTGATCTCCTCTATCTCCTCGGGCTTTCCTGTAACCATGTTTAACATCGCCTTTATGACGGCCTCCCTTGATTCGGTTGGATAGAGAGGAGCCTCTACCGTTACTTCAAATCTCTCATCTTGACTCATCCATCTCTCCTCCTACTGACGAAATCGTAAGCCTCCTCAATTCTTGGAGGAAGGTGCAACCTTGCGTATCTTTCTCTAGGCCACTCTATTACCCTAGCTCCTAAAGATGTCAGCGTAGACTTAAGGCCTAGGTGAAGCATTCTCCCCTCCCTATCGAAATCTGTAAGTATGATGAAGGCCCTTCCGTTGAACTCGTCCTGTAATCCGTCCCTTATCTTCCTCATTACTTCCCTTACCGAGTAGAACTCTCCCCTCACTCCCAAGGACTTCAGGGAGATAACGTCCCTAGGACCCTCAACTATTATAGTGCACTGTCCTTTCTCAGAGATCTCGGTTAAAGCTCTCGCCCACTCAATAATTTCCTCTAACTTTCTCTCGAAGAGAGAGTTTCCCTTATTCTTACGTTCTTTATTGCGCTTTTCTTCTATATGATCCATCAACCCCATCCTATCGTCAGGGTTCTTAAAGTCTAATCCGTTGACGATGACATCATCAGCATATAACGAAACAGTTTTTACATTCAATCCATGAATCTAGGCTTAGGTGTAACCCGTTGAAGAGGCTCTGCCTAATTCTCCTACTGATCTTTGCGTCGCTGGGCTTCGCATTCACTTGCGCTCTAGGAGCTCCAAATGAGCCCTACATAGAGAGGTTTAACGTGGAAGCATACATCGAAAAGGACGATTCCTGCTCTATCTCAATTAGTTTCACCTTGGTTGTCCCAGAGACCTATGACAGGCCAGTTACATCCTTAAAGCTGCCCCTTCTGGAGAGGCAGGACATTCCTCCAAGAAAGGGAGACATCACTAGCTGGGAAACCAGTTCAGGAGTTAACTTGGATTGGATTGAGAGCACCTACCTATCTCACATCATGATAATCTCCTTTGAAGAACCCATTTATCCTGGAGAAAGGAGAGAAGTAAGAATATTTCTCTCGGCGACTGGAGGGGTCTTCGTCGTAAGTATACCCGGGTATTCTGAGGGAAGGTGCTTCTATTACAGGTTCTACAAACCAAATGCAAGTTTGATCTTGAAAGACTCTATGTTGAAAGTGTATCTGCCTCCAAATTCCACCTTAAGGCAGTTTAAGCGTTGGCACATAAGCCTCTTCACTCCCACTGAAGGATTGCTCCAGATAGGGGAGATAACATCTGGAAGAGTCTTTGTTTCCTGGGATCTCACCACTACAAATGTCGTAAGCGCTGAGAGAGTTGCCTTCACTTGCACATATTCTCTGGAGCAGCAGTCCATCGCTCAGCCTGAAACGAACACCTCTCACTCTGGGCCGCCCCCCTCAAAGACTTCTCTCTCCTTAACCTTGGTGTCAAGTGCAGCATCTGCCTCCCTAGCTTTCCTCGTTTCTTGGCTCTTGTTCGGAAGAAAAGTGAGCATTGAAAGGCCTTTGATCGTTCCAGAAGTAGACCTAACAAAGAAAACTTTAGATGAAAGGGATCTGAAGAAGATAGAGGGAATAGTGAGTCAGCTAAGTTCCGAGGAAGTTGAGATCTTAAGGCTTCTTGCAAGGAACGGAGGGAGCATGAAGCAATGGGA
>JAVCBX010000105.1:0-5918 GCA_037917635.1 Thermoproteota archaeon
ATGCAATACTGCAGCCCTTCTGGCAATACAGGAACTTGTTTCCAAGTATCCAAACCCGGAAGAGGCGAAGAAACACTCAAATGAACTGAAAATAGGGATGAAACACTTTGAGGAGGCTATGAAGAAGGTAGGTCCAAGCCTGGTTGGAAAACTCGATGCCTATAAGAAAATGGCTGAGGAATTTGAGAGGAGAATTAAGGCCCCAGCAAAGGCGAAGGTTGGAGGAAGCTACTCAAACGATCAACTTTCTGCCCTTAGATACATCTCTTAACCCTCATCGATCTTTCATTAGAAAGAATGACTAGAGCAATGGATAATTGTTACCAAGCACACAGTAAGTGTAGCTATGCGGTTAAGCATTATCGTTAAAAGTCAAATGTTTTACCTCTATTGATGAAACGTCATGGCAAGCCGTGGAAGACGTCTTTTGGGCAGAGAGGCCTTATATTCAATTAGGGAGTTCTTTAAAGCAAGCTTAGGCTCTGAGAAGATCTTCCTTAAGATTTCAAGGGCATCAAGACCAGAAACTTTCATCCTGCTCTGGATACTTCAATCCTTCCTCATGATAGTTGGAAACTACCTTGTTTCGAGGAGGATAGAGTATAAGTACTTGAACGTACCAGCTTGGGTAACATCTGCCGATATATGGTTCGTTGAGGACAGAGCTCTTAATCTGGTGGTCTTCAAATCCCTTTTGGTTGTTCCTGGTTTATTAATGGGATCTTTCTTGCTAAGGATCTTAATCATGGACGTTTTAGGGAGGGGACTTAAGGGAAAGGCCTATCTTTCATCAGCGATTACCGGATTCTCAGCTACAATAGTCCCAGAGTGCATTAGGGTTATTGCTTTGTACGCAGTGCATCTAAGCAAGATGCCTTCCAAAGTTGTGATAACGCTCGATCTTTCTGGGGCCAGGTACGTCAGATATTTGTCCTCGCTTGCGAGTAAAGTTGCCCAAGAGCTCTACGCAATTTACATGTTTGATCCTTGGAACGCTTTCGTAATGACGTCCATATTCTTAACGTGGGAAATCTATTTGTTTCAAAAGATCTTTAGGATAATTTACGGTTTAGGGAGAAATAAGGCCCTTATAGCTACTTTCATCCTGTCCATAGTCACGGGCTGGATAGACCTTTATTCTTCTCTGATCCCGTGGGCTCCAAAGTATTACGTTGATCCCTTCGAGTTCAGACCTCCAGCTGGACCAGCGCCGGGAATGTGAGTAATAAAGAAGAAATAAATAAATGTGATAGTGTTATTTCGCTCATCCTAGCCCTTTAACCAGCATTCTTATCCCCATTAATAGCAAGACTATCCCAAAAGCAGTCCTGAGTTTCGAGGCCTTGAGCCTTTTCGCGATCCTTGCGCCAGTCTGAGCCCCAATAATCACTCCGGCACCCAGCAGAGCTACGTAGGTCGGGATTACGTTTCCCATTAAGAGATGGGTAGTTGCCCCGAAGGAGGCCGAGAAGATCATTATGAACATGGAGGTTGCAACCGCTATGTGTATCGGAAGTCCTACGATCAGATTCAATATGGGTACGACTAGAGCTCCTCCACCTATTCCCAAAAAACCGGATGCAAAGCCAGCAATTAGGCCGAGCAATAGGCCAACTTTTAGCTTTGGCTTATACTTGAAGACATTTCCTTCCCTATCTATCAGCACCCTTACCGTTTCTTGGTTCTCGCCTTTTTCCTCGTATCTATCTTCTTTAACTTCCTCAGTTGACCTTTCTCTTGAAGCGATCATTCTAACTGCAACTAGCATTAAGAAAGCACCAAAAATCCCAACAAGTCCTCCAGATGAGATGAATTTGGTAGTATATGCCCCTAGAACCGATCCTGGTATCGTCATTAGGGGCATTAATAATCCTACCTTGAAATCGATTCTCCTCTGCATGTAATATGCTATCGTTGAGGAGGTTGCGGTAAGTATGATCACATGGAGGCTTGTTCCTACGGCTTGATGGGGCTCTACTCCTAGAAGCAGGACCATTATAGGGACCATTAGAGCTCCTCCACCTATTCCCACCATGGAGGAGATTATGCCTATGAATATGGCGACTACGAACACTAGGAACTGTTCTAACATGTGTCGCGCACCTCAGGAAGCACCCAAAAGTACTATAATTATCTTAATGATATCTTGATGAGGCCTCTAACTTTCTTAAGAAGTGATGGAATTGATGGGGAGTGGTAAAGGATCGGATGAAAAATGGTCCCTGAAATTTCAATAAAAAGATCCAAGAGCTCAACTTTCCAATGTCTTTGTTAAAAGCAATAGTTTAAAGAAACCTGCTGGTCCTGCTGTCATATGGCAAGTATAATTACCATTCTCTTAGCTTCAGCCTTCGCGGGCTTCCTAGGTGCAATAACTGGACTTGGTGGAGGATCGATCATGATCCCCTTCCTCGTAGCAATGGGAATCCCAGTAAACATGCAATAGCGAACAGCATGATCACAATAATAGCAACATCAAGCGGATCTGCTTCAGCTTACGCTAGAGAGAGGCTCACAAACATAAAGGCTGCAATGTTCTTAGAAATTTTCACGGTTTCAGGGGCCATAATTGGTGCATATATTTCTCTACTCGCTCCAAGCAAGTACCTCTACTTCTTCTTTGCTGCCTTCCTCATGTCTTCCTTCTATGGAATAGGGCATGAGATAGGAGGTCTATGAGAAGGTCTTGCAAGATAGAATTTCTAGATGGCTAGAATTAGAGGGATCCTATTATGATGAGGCCTTAAGCAGAGAAGTTCATTACAAGATAACGAATGCGATCTGGGGAGGTCTAGGAATGATCGTTGCTGGATTAGCTGCAGGTATGCTTGGAATTGGAGCTGGGGCGTTCAAAGTTGCGGTACAGGAGCTCATCCTCAAGATGCCTTCCAAGGTATCGAGTTCCACCAGCAACTTCATAATAGGCATGACTGCCCTCGCTGGATCCAGCGTTTTCATAGCTTCAGGTTTCATAAATCTGACGCTGGCCGCTCCAATGGCAATCGGTACGACGGTCGGATCCCTTTTAGGAACGAGGGTCTTGAACAAATTATCCAACAAGACTGTTCGGCTGCTCTTCATAGTCGTACTTGTTTATCTCATAGTCTAGATGATCTACAAAGGGGTGATGGCAATTGTCTCGTGAGATCGCCCTCGAATTAATAATAGGGTATGCACTTCTTATCTGCGCTATCGTAGCACTTTCTTTGGAAATATTGGGACTTGTCCTCTACATATCGAGCAGTAACTGCCTTTACATAAGCTTGGAGCCAGGTTTGTCGGTCAAAGAGGAAAACTTCTTCACTTATTCGCTAAATACGATGATTTCTGCTATAAAAGCCCAAATTACTCCAACCTAATGTCCTTAGGGCTCGCTGTACTCATGTTCACCCCTTATTTAAGAGCAATTCTCTCAGTAGCTCATTTCTCTTTAACTAAGAACTACAAATATGCTCTACTAACGTCTTTTGTGACCATTGTCATAACTGTTAGCTTAATAGTTCACTGAAGCGCTGCTGAATAATCGTCCCATTGCATTTTCTCTAACCTGAAGCTATGGATCAAGAGGGGTTTTGAGACATTTCTTTGTGCCTCTTCGATCTACGTCATCCTCGCATCTGTGGGCCCGTGCATCGAAACTGCTATATAGTTTGCCTTACAAGTTGATGCGTATGCAGCTGAAAGACTCTTATGGCATGATAACAGGAGCTGGTAGAGGGATTGGTAAGGTGATAGCCCTGAGGCTGGCTAAAGAAGGCGCAAACTTCTCCATGCTTGCAAGGACTGAGAGCGAACTCATTCAGACCATGGAGGAAGCTAGGCAGTTTGGTGTTAAGGCTTATTACACGGTAGGAGACATCTCTAAGCAAGAAGACGTTGAGAGGTTTTACAAGGACACGATGATCCACTTCCCCCACGTTGACTTCCTCATAAACAATGCGGGAATAGCATATTACGGAGAATTTACAAGGATTCCAATAGATAAGGCCATTGAAATGATGAAAGTGAACTTCTTCGGAGCTTACTACTTGACGATGAGGGTCCTGCCTAGAATGTTGGCTCGAGGAACTGGTCACATAATTAACATGGTTTCGATGCTCGGAAAGATCGTCGAACCCGGATAGGTGCCTTATTGCGCTCAAAACACGCATTAAGAGTTCTCACAGATGGGCTAAGAGCGGAACTAAGGGGTACGAGAGTGAAGATCACTGGAATATATCCAGGAGCAGTTAGAACGAAGCTTTTGGAAAGTGTTGGACGCCTAAGGCCAGGAATTTTGGAGCCAGAGGAGGTGGCGGAGGCTGTCGTTTTTGTTCTGAAGCAACCTTACAGCGTTGAAGTAGGGAACGTTACGATCTTGCAAAGAGAACATTGAAAAGGTCTCCCAAATCAGCTTCCTTAAGGCATCTAATGAAGTTTGAGATTAGCTCTTAATGCTCAACTATCTCTCTACGTTTTGAACAGAGCAACCTCATCTTATGAGATTACTTCAACCGAATTTCTGCCTTTTTCCCTGAATCTATATTCACCAGCATGTGAGGTTAATTAGGACTGTTTAGACATGGAATCGATGTAGATAAGCAATTAACCTTGTCCTAATTGATGGTGGTCCAGCTGAGATGGCCCGGTGAGCCTTGCAAGGGACCTAGACCCTTGACTCTGATAATTTCCAGTCCCAGAATTACGTGGAAGGATTACGTCCAAAGATCTTCCATAAGTTCTTAATGTCTATGGCTGCGGTTGCTCCTTTAGAGTTGAGCTTGATGCTGTAAAATAAAAATGGCTAGCTTTCTCCCTCTGAGAGATGCTTGGAGAATTCTGAAAAGATAGATCTCTTAGAAATGAACTTGATGAACCTTCTCAGTCTTCTTAAGGTGTCTGGATGCAAGTCGTGCTCCACCTTGCAGGCATCCTCAAGGGCTATGCTCCTTTCAACTCCCAGCGCCATGAAAAAGTCAGCAAGTAGCTCGTGACTCGAGGCTATTTTTGCTGCAATTCTTCTTCCCTTCTCAGTCAAGGTAACTTCGCCATAGGGCTCGTATTTAACTAATCCCTCTGCCTTAAGCCTCTTCATCATTTCACTGGCGCTCGGGAGCTTCACCCCTATGACTTGCGATATGTCCGAAATCTTGGCCGATCCCTTTTCTTTCGAAAGCCAGTAAATCGCCTCTAGGTAATCCTCCATGGCCCTCGTTATCATGCTACTTTGACTTCAGCTTAATTCGAATAAAACCTTTCTCTTCAAAGAGCTTAAGCTAAAACAAAAACGAGAGTCAGCATCTTTTAGTTGTCTTAGGGAAGTGCTAGGACTACCAATGGGCCTTAACGAGATTAAGTTCCTTAGATAAGAGATCTCAAGGCTTGATCTTCTCAAATCAAGGTTTGCAATCGCTTCCTCAATATGAAAACCTGACGTAAATTTTGTTAAAGAAATGGGTTGTTCCAACAGTACCCACTTTAGATGGGATGTAGTGAACTCTTGATTTGTTCTCAAGCCCAGCCTTATTTCAACAACTTCTGGAAGCACTTTTTGCAAGAGATTGGAGGATGGTCTCCCATATTCGATTCCCGGGCACCTCGGGTCTAAATATATGTAAAAGTGCTCTCCCTTGTGTTCGAAGGAAGCTTCTTCATCTCTACCATATTTAGGCTTAGTTAAAGGAATGAAGGGCCAAAGCTTGCAGGCAACTGGCTTCATTCCCATTCCCTGAAGTAGGCAGAGCCATTTATCTTCCCTCCTATACTGGAACATGCACCTGCTTCTGTTTGAGGGCTTCCTTATGTACGGCTTTGCCAACCTAAATTCAATTGCCCACTCCCCAAAGGTATGAAGCAATTTTGCAAGCTCATCAGCTCTAAGAGGTATTGAGAACCGCTTACAACACTCTCCGCAAGCCAAACAGCTCCAATCTTTAACC
>JAVCBX010000082.1:0-5885 GCA_037917635.1 Thermoproteota archaeon
AAGTTGATGCCAAACCTTTTTGAAAAACTAAGTCAAAAGGCTGTTCTTCTAACACTCCAGTGAAAAAAAGATTGTTTTAATAGTAGTTTACAACGATTATAGGTGAGAATGGTTTCACGCTCTTCTGACTGGTTAAGGCAGGCTTTGAGAGATCTTGAACTTGCAGAAGAGACATTTAAGCTCGGATTTTACGAATGGGCTTGTTTTGCTTCGCAGCAGGCTGCAGAGAAAGCTGCAAAGGTTCTTCATCAGAAGCTTGGCATTGAGGCGTGGGTACTCTGTCTCAAGGCTCCTTTCCATGTTGCCTGAGGAGAGCAGGCCACCAAAGGGGCTAATAGATAAGGCTAAAGAGCTCGATCAACACTACATTATGGCCAGATATCCGAACCTTCATCCTGAAGGATCGCTAACGGATTATTACACCGAAGAACAAGCAAGGAGGTCGATTTCTTATGCAAGAGAAATTATCGAATGGATCGGTAAGGTTGTTCAGGCTTGATCTCAAAAAAGTTATGAAGAAACTGAGGAATTACGCAAAAGAGAAAGTAAAAGAGGGAGCGGTTGCAGTAATCCTCAAGGTTCTCTAGCTAAAGGGAATTAGACCGCTTTCTCAGACGCTGACGCTATAGTCATAGTTAAGGACGATTTTTTGCCAAAAACTGATGAAAAGGATAAAGAAATTCTTAGAGCCAAATTTCTCAATTGATCTTCAGCCTCGTGTGTATACTGTCGAAGAGATTATGAAAATGGCAAAAGTAGGCTTGTTAATGAGATCCTTGATTATGGAATGCTTCTTGCGGGCAGTTCCGAATTTCTAGCTAGGTTAAGAGCGAAGGTAGCTACCTTTCTCTGATAAATTTCTCTTCCTGAGGACGTAGTATAAGGGAGAAGGCTTGGGCTTTGAATGCTAAAGTTTTAACAGTTCGTGAGCCAGATTGTTTAGGAGGAAAGGACTCGAGCCCAGAAGCTCCTTCAGGTAAGGATCCAAAGCTAAATCTTCTCAGCTCAAGGTTGAGCATTAGTATTGAGAGTAATTCATTTGAAGTACCCCTCTAGCCCATCGACCCTTTCGGCCTTTGCCTTCCCAAAGAAGACTGGTTTTCCATAGACTCCGTCATAGCCAGGTTCTATCTCAACCTTCCCCTCCCTTATAGCAAGGATTGAGCTCGCTACCTCCTCCCCCACAACCTCCGATATTCCGTCCACTGGAACTTCTAGGAGAACCCTTAACTCATTTCCAAACCTTTCAATCAGCTTGTTGTAGGTCTCTAGCATTCTCTTCGAGTATTTCTCCCCCGATCCTAGGCTGAAAGAGATTATCTCATAGAGAGGGAGCAGGTCCTTGTAGGGTATTGCTTCAGCTGGAACGTATCCCTCTGGTCTGTCAGCGAGCTCCTCAACCCTGTGCAAAACCCCTACTGTTAGCTTCCTCCCGCAGACTGGGCACCTGTTCCCCAGCCTCATAGCCTCCCTAGGGTGAAGTCGAACCCTGCACCTTGAGTGGCCATCGTAGTGGTACTTCCCGTAAGCTGGGTTCGTTTCGACCGTGAAGAGGAACTCGAAGGGGGATTTGTTCCTTATCGCCCTTATCATGGATCTGTAGCTTGGATCCTTAAGCTCAAAGGCGCAAAGCTCCCTCCCTATTCTCCAGCTCCACGGGGAGTGGGCATCCGAGCAGCTGACCAGGGCGTACCTGTCGAGGCTGCTGAGTCTCCAGTTCATTGGTGGATCGGAGGATAAGCCAGTTTCCAATGCATGTATGTGGACTGATGCGTCCTCGAACGCCTCTTCAACACTATTAAATCCGCTTACTGATCCGAATAGGGAGTACCAAGGGGTCCAGATGTGGGCCGGAATTACCTCAAGCTCATTTCCAACCTCAAGCACCTCATCGACCAGATCGCCTGGGGTCATCCTAAGAGTTGGCCTGCCATCCGCTGATAAATCACCCCTGAGCTCCAATCTGGAGTTTAAGGAATCTACTGCTTCGAAGTCTGGAGCGAGGATGAGGTGGTGGATCTTGTGGATCCTTCCTAGTCTCTCAAAGATTGTGCAGACCTCCGCTGTAAGGACGAAAAGCGTGTCCTCATAGTGGTAGAATCCTTCGAACTCAGACGGCTTAAGCTCAGCCTTAAGCTCCCTCAGCCAGAGAGGGTGAGTGAAGTCCCCAGTTCCAAGCAGATTTAACCCCTTCTTCTTGGCCCAGAAGGAGAGGCTTTTAACGTTCATCTCCTTGCTTGTAGCCCTACTGTAGCGTGAGTGTATGTGAAAGTCTGCAAATATTCGCATATCACTCCCCCTTCCTTCCTCCTTCCTTAGAAGCCATGAACTCCATCGGTATGGATGCGAGCCAGCTGGACTCTAGGTATTGGGCTATGGGATAAACCGTTGAAGGCTCAAGGAAAAGCAACATTAGAGGAGATTCCCCCTTCCAGCATACCATTGCAGCCCTCTTACCATCCATTAGAATTGCTGAGACCTTAGACCTCGAAAGTCTGGCCTCTGCTCCAGACTCACCGAGCCTATTTCCCCATTCTATGAAGGGGATCATGATCCTAACCCTTGGAACTCGGAAAACGGTTAAAATCGATAAAATCTCGTCAAGTAGCCACTTATCTCGATTAGAGAACGTTGCAAGGAGCTCCTCTTTAAGCTCCCCCATTAGGTCCTTTAAAAGGGCTAGGAACATGTACTTCTCCCTGAGGACGAGAATGTCCTCTTCTTTCCAATGGGAAAGCGATAAGAGATCGGAAATCGTTCCAATCTCCTCAAAGAACTTCATGAAGCTCTCTCTAAGTTCAAGAGCCCTCTTAACAAAGAGGGCCTTCAAGCCAACTCTGGGGGGGACTGGAGAGTACTTTATGGGTCTCTTCCCCTCGTACCTCACTAGACCTAGCTCGTGAAGCTGTTCAAAAACCTTGTAGATCCTGTTAACTGGCAAATTCGTAGCATTAGATGTTTCTTTTGCCGTAGAAGTTCCTTCTAAAAGGAGGAATGAGTAGACCTTTGCCTGGTTCTCAGTTAGGCCTATCTTCCTCAAAGCCTTGATGAATGACTCCTCTCTTTCCCCTCTCCTCAAATCACCACTGCTCCCATCACATCCATAACGTTGGTGAGGGTAGGTCCCGTGAATATCAGGTCTTTCAGGGCCTTGAAGAAGTGATAGGAGTCGTTCCTGCTTAAGAAGTTGGATGGCTTCAAACCGAGAGAAAGGGCCCTTTCAAACGTTCTACCATCGGCAATCGCTCCAGCTGCATCGGTTACACCGTCAACCCCGTCCGTTCCAACGGATGCTATGCAGATGCCCTCCTCTCCAGCTATCTTCTCAACAGCCCCCAGGACCACCTCTTGATTCCTTCCGCCCTTCCCTGGGCCTACAACCCTTACTGTAGTTTCTCCTCCTGCCAAAACAACCGCAGGAGGACTTAAGGGCGTTTCTTGATGCTTTATCGCTTGAGCTATCCCAGCAAGGGCAGTTCCAACGTGTCTGGCCTCTCCTTCGATGAAGGAGCCAAGAACGAGGGCATTTAAGCCTAGTTCCCTAGCCTTTTCTTCTGCTGCATTTAAGGAGTTCTGGTTGTTTGCTATTATCACGTTTTGAATTCTTTCGAAGAGAGAGTCCCCTGGCTTTGGAGTCTCCCTAATTTTCCCCTCTAACCCCTTCTTTATGGTTTTTACAATGCTTTCAGGCATTTTCTTCAAGAGATCATACTTCCCTAAAACCTCCCATGCATCTTGAAATGTGGTGGTATCTGGAGCAGTTGGTCCAGACGCTATAGCGTCGATAGGATCCCCTATAACGTCGGATATTATCAGGGAGACCACAGAAGCTGGATAGCAGAGCTGAGCAAGCCTTCCACCCTTAACTTGGGATATGTGCTTTCTAACAGCGTTTATCTCCTGAATTCTTGCCCCGCACTCCAATAGGAGCTTTGTCGCCCTATTTAGGTCCTCTAACGATATTCCCGGCATTGGCATTTCCATCAGAGCTGAGCCTCCTCCGGAGATCAGGGCTATGACCAAATCGGATTCATCAAGCCCTTTCAATAGCTCAAGGATCCTTCTAGTTCCCTCCAAAGTGGATTGGTCTGGAATAGGATGACTCGCTGGAAATGCCCTTATCTTGGAGAGCTTGAAAAGACCTTCGGTCCCCTTGAGGACGTTAACGCTTCCAGAATGAATCCGATCTGAGAGGATGGATTCTATGCCTTCCGCCATCCTCCCAGTCGCCTTTCCGGCTCCAATAACTACGACCTTACCCCTAAGCTTCAGCCTCCTTCCGCTTACAAAAAGGGATCCTTCCTCAAGAGATGTGTGGGAGAGAACGCTCCTCTTACCATCCGCCCTTAATATTGCTGCTTCCATGAGCTCAAGCATTATCTCCCTTGCCTTTCTATCCCTACCTGAAGCGTTAGAAGAGATCTCCGAACGGTTAATTATTAGGGTCAAGGCTCTCTCACACCCCTCCTTCCAACTTGAACCCCATCCTTATTGAACTTTAAGTGGCCGAACTCTATGAAATTGAACTCGCCTAAGAAGTTGGTGTAGACCTCGAGCAAACCTTCCTCCGGCCTGAACTCCTCTATTATTCCAACCCCTCTGCAGAACCCCCTTCCGTCAAGGAATCCCACGTAAAGCCCCCTGTAACCGCTCCTTACTCCAATTCTAACGGGTTTTCCCCTAAGCATTAAGCTCTTTTGATGATTTGACTCCAAGAGACAAATTATAGCGTCTGGAGCCTCCTCTGCATAAAGGACTGGCTTTTTAAGGAGCTTTTCAAGTTGGAGCTTGAGCTCCTGGCTTGGTTTGCCTGTCAAAAAGAGGGTTTCGAGGAGCCTTACCTCTTTCAGATTTACTCTCAATTTTTTAGCCCCATTAAGGTATCTCCTGATGTTACTCTGCCTGAAGATCTCCCTAAATGTCCGATTTTTCCTTCTAACACCCTTCGCAACGGACATCCTTATCAGCTCAGAGCTGTTTGGCACAAGCTTGGCTATGTGCTCAGACTCGCCCTCTCTCTGCAATATAACCACCTTGCTGGGCTCTGTAACAGATATTTTGAACCTCTTCAGGGCCCTAGCTGGTCCTGAGTGGATGTAACCGGTTGTGTTTATTATGGTGGCATTTACCCGTTCTAGCTTAGCCTCTTCTAGTAGCTTCTTGACTCCAACCACCATCGGGAGGAGGTGGCCTCTTGGCGTATTATCGCCTACGAAGAAAAGTCTATGTGGTTTGAGAAGGGAGGGGTGGATAATCGGACTTTCTATTATGCCGAGCCCTATGGTTCCAACCGGCCCTATGTCCGATTGTCCGACGTCGGCGTCTATAAGGGCAACTTTCATGCCCCTCGAAACCAGCCTGTTAGCTAGAAAGGTGAATAAGCCGCTCTTTCCCACATCGACTCCTCCAAGCAGCATTACCGTCTCTCCGTCGCCTATGCTTGATGCAAGCTCATCCCACTCCTTAGGTATGATCTCCTCTATTTCAAGAGGCCTTGAAGGGGCCCATACCTCCACGCAACTCTCCTCAACTGCCCTTATCAGAACTGGAATTCCCTTCTCCATAACCTCTATAGAGTCTGCCTCGGAGCCCCAGCACTCAACCCTCCCCCTGATCCTTAAGAACCTCATTGGGCTTATTATGAGGAGGCCCGAGCCAGGTCTAAGCGCTTGCTCGAACTTGTGGAGCCCGAATGCGATCCCTGATGGCATTCGATTGTTTTACTTCAAGATAGCTTAAATTATTACTTTAGAATATAGCTTGGTGCTGACTCAAGTTTAACAATCAGCTCAGATAAAGATTCGAGAGGAGAGGTTGATAGTTTGAAGAAATTCAAAAAAGAAGTGTCTTTGGCCCCGGAAGATGTGCTTAGTGCGATATATAGG
>JAVCBX010000103.1:0-5842 GCA_037917635.1 Thermoproteota archaeon
GCCTAACTACATCTATATCGCATTCATCAGCTCCAGCTTTTACAAGTGCTTTCTTTAATTCTTCTGGAAGGTTTTTCTTAGGTAGTTTAACGTAGAATTTTCCTTTCAATTCAAGTTCTCTCAATATGTCCATTGTAAACATCCACAGGTGTCTTAAGCGTACGGGAGCTTCATTTTTCCATACACATCGTGGCAAGTATATAACATCACATTTCTCGATTATTTTCTCTTTTTTCTTGAGCATATCTGGTAGGGAATTTGTGTCTACAATTAAATTCATCGAAAAATCCTCCCAAACAACTATTAAGGTCTGCTTTTTAAGTATTACGAAAATTTCAGGGCCCAAATAGTGCAGTAGAAGTCCTTGGAACAAGACTGGTTCAAACACCCTTTTGTAAAATATTTTAACATAATCAAAGGAGCTGGGAATTACCGATAAACCTATAAGCTTTCTAATATACTCTTAAACAGGTGACTTCATGCAAAGGAGAATTGAAATCGTAGCAGTAGCTTTGATATGCCTGCTTATTGGAATGGGAATCGGCTACGCAATTAAAAAGCCAGCTCCCCCTGTAACGCCCACTCCGACCCCATCTCCAACACCAACCCCAACTCCTCCACCTAGATTAACTGGAACGCTTAAGATAGGAGGATTAATTGAGCTTACTGGAGATCTCGCGCCTTGGGGTCCCATGTATAGGGCCGCCCTAGAGCTGGCTGAGAAGGACGTTAACTCTTGGCTGAAGGAGATAGGCGCTGAGTTTACCATAGATATAGTCATAGAGGATGTAGCAAGCGATCCAGACGTGACGCTCGAGAAAATCAAGTCCTTACATGCTGCAGGAGTCCTTTTCTTCGTAGGTCCGACTTCAAGCGCCGAGTTGAGTGCGATAAAGGAGTACGCAGATGCAAATCAATTGCTAGTTATCTCGCACTCCTCCACGGCGGTTTCGCTTTCCATCGAAGATGACTTCATATTTAGAACCTGCCCAAATGACTTCGCCCAGGGACCAGCCATAGCCAGAATGATTTACGACACAGGAGTTGAGCACATCATAATCCTGTTCAGACAGGATGATTGGGGAATAGGCTTAAAGGATGCGGTAGTATCTTCCTTCACTAAGCTGGGCGGCAAGGTGGATGAGACCATACCATACGTAGAGAAGGCCGAGTACAGCGCTGAGGTTGCAACTCTGAACGATAAGGTTAGCAAGGCCGTTGATAAATATGGAGCGGAAAAAGTCGGTGTCTTAGCCATAAGCTTCGGCGAGATAGCTTCAATAGTTGAAGTTGCAAAGGAATATCCAACTCTTAGAGAGGTTAAGTGGTTTGGATGCGATGGGTTTGTGATGCTTACTGAGTTCTTAGACCCTACGATCGTGGACTTTGTCCTTGATACTGGAATGGCTTGCACGGTCTTTGCCCCCACTAAGAGTCCGAAGTTCTCCCACGTGAGGGAATACGTGTACAGCCAAGTTGGAGAGGAGCCTGACGCGTACGCCTATCCAATTTACGATGCTGTATGGCTCATAGTCCACGGCATAATGCACGTAGGAGCCTACGATCCGGTAAAGGTTAAGGCAGTCCTTCCGAAGATAGCCGAAAACTACTTTGGGGCGACTGGATGGATGAAGATGACTCCAGCAGGCGACAAAGAGGCATCCGATTATGACCTAGTTGCAGTGGTAGAGGTTGCACCCGGCCAGTATAAGTGGGAGTACGTTGGCAAGTGGGTTTACACCACCGACACAGTAGTATGGAAGATTCCAGTCTACGGCTGATCCCCCATCCTCCTTTTTTGTTTCAGGTGTTTGCCTTGAAGGGAGACATAATACTTCACACTGAAAAACTTAGAAAGTCATTTGGAGGGCTAGTTGCCTTGAAAGATCTCAGCATAAACGTCAAAAGGGGCTCAGTAACCCTAATGATGGGGCCAAATGGGGCCGGAAAGACGACCTTCCTTAGAACGGTCTGCGGCATCTACAAGCCGGATTCTGGCAAGATATTCTTTGAAGGGCGTGAAATAACTGGTTTGAGGCCTCATGAGATTTACAAACTCGGGCTGGTCAAGACCTTCCAGATCCCTCTTCCATTCACTAAGCTAACAGTACTAGAAAACCTACTTGTTGCGGCGAGAGGAAATCCAGGAGAGTCTATATTGAGAGCTCCTCTGAGGAGAACCTGGAAGGAATACGAGGAGGAAACTATTGAAAAAGCATTTAGGATCTTAGAGCTTCTAAAACTGGATCACATGTGGGATCGATATTCCTACGAGTTGAGTGGAGGACAAATGAAGCTCCTTGAAATAGGAAGGGCCCTGATGAGCGATGCTAGGATGATGATGATGGATGAGCCAGTTTCTGGGATAAATCCAGTTCTTGCTCACGAGATATGCTCGAGGATCCTCGAGCTCAGGGATAAGTTGAACCTCACTTTCTTTATAATAGAACATAGGCTTGAAATAGCCTTGAAATACGTTGAGTACGTTTATGTTTTGGACAGGGGATCCCTGTTGACTGAAGGAAAGCCCGAAGAGGTGATGGAGAATCCAAAGGTGATTGAGGCCTACCTCTAATCGTGGGCAGGGGGGATCTCATGTTAATTGTTGATGGGTTGAACTCCGGGTACAGGAAATTTCATGTGCTTTTTGATGTGGACCTGAGGGCTGAAGATGGAGAGATAACCGTCATAGTTGGTCCGAACGGCAGTGGGAAATCAACTTTACTCAAGTCCATTTTTGGGCTTACCACCATATACTCTGGAAGCATTAAGCTCGATGGGAAGGAACTAACCAAGAAGAAATCTCATGAAATAGCGAAGATGGGAGTTGCGTACCTGCCTCAAGTTGAAAACGTATTCGTAAATCTTACAGTAAGGGAAAACCTTCTTACAGCCTCTTACACTCTTAATAGGGAGGAAATGGAAGAGAGGATGGAGGAGGTCATGAATATGTTTCCCGTTCTCAAGAGAATGATCGACAAGAGAGCAAGGGTCATGAGCGGAGGGGAGAGAAGGATGCTTGCCATAGCGATGGCCCTAATGAGGAGGCCTAAGCTTATGATGTTCGACGAGCCGACAACTGATGTCGCTCCTAAGCTATCAAGGCAGATATTAGAGAAGATAGTGAGCTTGAGGGACAAGCTCGGGTTAACCATACTTCTCGTAGAGCAAAGTGCGAGAAAAGCCCTTGAAATAGGAGACAAAGCTTATTTGCTAGTAGATGGAAGAGTTAACTTCGAGGGGACTCCCGAGGAGCTTCTTAATCATCCGAGACTGAGCCGGCTTTACCTGGGGATAGAAGCTGGGAAGTAAGAGGTATGAAGCATCTGACTAGTTGTCTTCTGCTAACTTCCAAGGGAGCTCTTTCAAGGAGGATCCATACCTTCTTGCGGCTCGATCCATTATCTCGTTTAGCTCCTTCGCCACTTCTTTGGGAGGTAGATCCGGCTCGGCTTTTGCTAAAAGTTCATCTACCAGTTCTTTGGCCCTTTTCCTTGCATCCTTGCTTCCCTTGAGTTCCCATGCTCTTCTATTCGACACGTCGAAGGGAGGACCTATCATGTGTATCTCCTCCCTGAACCTATCCATCACGAGCTTCATCGCCTTCATGCTTGACGTGAAGCTGCCTCCAGCTCCAACCTCTCTCAGGATGTCCAAGGCCAAAAGGTCTTCACTAACCTCAATCCCTTTCATCAGCCTGTAGACCATCCCGGCCAGTTCGTTGTCCACAACAAGCTTTTCCAAGCACTGGCAACTCTCAAACTCTATCATCCCAGCCCCTTCTATCATGTTTATCCCTGCAAGAGCTCCAAGGGCCATTCCAAGCAAGGTTTCAGCTGATGCCTGCTCATCCAGCACCTTCGAGTTGCTTAGCCCTACGTACATATCAGTCGGAATCCTAAGGGTTCTAGCTATCTGTGAAAGGGCTGAAGTCATGAGAACAGTTTCAACAGCTCCCATCAAGGTGGTCGCGGTTCTCTGATCAACTGGGGCTGGAGAGCCTCCGAAAAGCACCGGTGCCCCGGGTTTTACGAGCTGAGCAAGGACTAGCCCGGAGAAGAACTCAGCAACGTGCTGAACTAGAGAGCCCGAGAGGGTAGCTGGCGAAGCAAGGCCCACTACAGGCATTGGGAGTATGGAAATTGGTATCCCGCTTTCAGCAAGATCTATAACGTTCTGAGAAGTTATTTCACTCCACTTAAGAGGAGGAGATGGGCAACAAGTGAAAGCAGCCCTTGGCTTCCTTTCAAGCTCTTCTTCGCTTCCTGCAACTGCAATTAGCATTTCCTTCATGTCTATAGCTCCATCCACGGTAAATGCCCCGGTATAAACAGGCTTGTTCGTGTTACAAAGGGCTATGTAAAGCCTGTACCTGTCTGATATCATCTTAGGAACGTCCGTTGGTATTACAGCTGTTGACTGAAACTTTAGGTTGTCCAGCTGGTTGACTAGTCTCACAAGATCCACGTAGTCCTTTGCTAGAGGGTCCCTGGCCCTCCCAGTCTTCCTGTCTATGACCCTTATTGCAGCTGAGCCCGGGACGAAGTAGGTTTTTCCATCCTCCAGGACAAATCTCTCTTCTCCGTCCCTAGAATAAATCTCGAAAGATGATGGAGCTCTTCTTAGGGCCTCCCTAACGAGTTCCTCCTCCAACTTAACAAGTCTCTCCTTTTGATCGACCTCAGCGCCTCCTTCTGAGAAGATCCTAAGAGCCCTTTCGTTGTAAACCTTGAACCCCACCATCTTCAGGATTTCATAAGCTGAGCTTAAGATGAGATCAATCTCATCCTTCTCCAAAACCGAGAAGTATGGCACTTCACTCCACCCCCATAAGCCTCTTTGCCAATTTCACGGCTTCAACAGCGTTGTCAGCGTATCCGTCAGCTCCAATCTCCTTGGCCCAGCTCTCAGTGACCGGAGCCCCTCCTACGATTACCTTCACCCTCTCCCTCAAGCCTTCCCTCTTCAATGCCTCTATTACCTCCTTCTGCATGGGCATCGTAGTCGTTAGAAGGGCCGAAAGTCCCAGTATGTCTGGATCGTGCTCTTTAACTGCCTTCACGAATCTCTCAGTAGGGACGTCAACCCCAAGGTCTATGACTTCGAATCCAGAGGCAGTGAGCATGGCGGCCACTATGTTCTTTCCGATCTCGTGAATGTCCCCCTCAACCGTTCCTATTACCACCTTGCCTAGGGCGCTCCTCTTTTCTTCTTCCTTCCTTAAAAGGGGTTCGAGGTACTTTGAAGTTACATTTTTGCAGGCCTCTCCCGCCACTATAAGCTGAACTAAGAAGATCTCACCTCTCTCGAATTTATCTCCAATGACTTTCAGCGCAGAGGTTAGAGCATTGACCACTTCGAGCGCACTGTAGCCCTTTTCAAGGCTCTCCTTAACAACTCTCTCCAACTCCTCTGGGTCAAACTTCAAGACCGCATTCCTGATGCTTTCCTCTAGGCTCATCTCGAATCGAGGACTGGTCTCAAAAAATAAAAATGCTCTCAGAGGCCTACTTTAGAACTTTTTTCTTCAAACTTCTCCTTCCCTAATCTTTCTATCAGCTCTAGAACCTTGCCTTTGATGAGGTCTCTTACTTTCCTAGCCTCCTCTAAAGACATTTTTGCAGGATCTGGGATTTCCCAAACCTCAACTCTTCTCGCTTTTACCAGGGGGCATAGCTCGCCGCTGCACACTATAACAGCGATATCAGTTCCCTTTTGCAATTCCTTTGTGAGGGGTTGTGGCTTCTTGTCGCTTATTTCTATTCCCTCTTCTCGCATAAGAATAATTGCGTTTGGATGAACCATTTTTGCGGGCTTTATCCCTGCGCTGACCCCAATCCAT
>JAVCBX010000027.1:0-5816 GCA_037917635.1 Thermoproteota archaeon
GTCAAAAAGGCCTACCAATTGAAGAAGGTAACCTACGATTCCTATTAGCACAGATGTAAGCGGATAAACCTGTCTTACGAAAAGAACGCTGTATAGAACCATTAATAGGCCCCCAGTTAAGAGACCTAGGTTAAATATCCAAGCAACATCGCTCCTCAGTGCATGACCTAGGTCGCTCAGAGCATTTGAATGCCAGCTAAACCACGGAGATAGTGAAATTGAAATAAAAACAGTTGACAAGGGGATTAATATTGCTATTCAGTCCCACCAGCAATGACCCATAGTCCTTCATCATGTAAACAAGGGCACAGCTTAGTAAATAAACCAACAAGTCTTTACGCCAAGGAATTGCGTCATGATTCAGCGATTTGAAACAAAAGGAAGGCTATCAACAGGTCATGAATAGATGATCCAAAAACGAAAAACCCATGTTTTGAAGAATTGAAAATTTTTCAGTTTAATCAGGAAAATGAGAGATAAAAAGAAGAAAAGAATAAAAAGAGCTCTAGAAAGCAAATCTTATAAAAACAGCCCTTCTTTAAATCCAAAGGATCGAATTAGATGCACTGCGGAGATAAAAAGGAACTAGGCTTGAGAGCTAGGCTAAATAAGGAAATATCTCAAGCAAAGGAGATAATCAAAGAAATATTTGGCGTGCGCAACGTATCTCTGATAGCAGTCTCTTGGATTCTGCTTGGCGCTGCGGGTAGCCTCTTCTGGTCTTTTAGCTCCGATTACATGAGGAAGCTAGGGGCTTCGCCGAAGGTGATAGGCCTGCTTAACTCCACAACTGCCGTGATAAGCATGCTTGTCATGATACCCGGGGGATACATAGGCGACAAGAGGGGTAGGAAAGGCCTCGTGGTATATGGAACTCTTTTGGCTGCCTTCCCCTATTTTGCAAGGGCTTTGGCAGGTAGCTGGCAGCCTTACTTCGTCGCAACGGCAATAGGAACCGCCTTCGAAAGGGTATATGAGCCAGCCCTACAAGCCCTGTTTCAAGATTCCATTCCCGAGAAAGCTAGGGCCTTCACGTTCTCCATCTTAGATGTCATCTGCTGGTCCTTTCCTGGAATTTTTAGCTCGGTTGTAGGAGGCTACCTCTACCAAAACTTCGGTCTAGTCGCGTTAAGATGGGCTTTATTTGCTTTAGGTGCAGCGTATATGATATCCGCGGCTCTAAGGTTCGGTCTGCAAGAGACCTTAGTGCAAAAAGGCTATCAAGCTGGGGAACCCATTAGCATAAGTAAAGCATTTTTAAGCCTATTTGACGCCTTCAAAGGGATTTTTGAGGAAATTTCATGGCTCAAAGGCCTTCTTGGAAGGCTAATGCTTCTTGATATTGTACATGGCATTGATTGGGGCCTTACTGAGGGTTTTTTGCTTCTTTTCGCCCTTGACGTGATTGGAGTTTCGCGTTTCCAGTGGGGTTTACTTGAAGCATCCTGGAACGCCATTTACATACTTCTCGTTCCAATAGCAGGGCTCTTATCAGATAGAAAGGGGAGGATCAGGGTAATGAGGTTCTCTCCTGGCCTGATTTCCCTCCTTTACATCTTGCTTGTCATGTCCAGGGGCTTTAGAACGGCTTTTCTCGTTTGGGTGCTTTGGGCAATTCCAGACTCGCTCTGGTTCGCTTCCTTCGAAGCTCTTTGGACTGATTCCGTACAACCAAGCAAGAGAGCAAGGATCTCAACCTTAAGATCCCTAATTCGGACGATGGTTCAGATGGGATCTGCAGCCATAGCTGGCTTCCTGTACGAGATAAACCCTGTTCTGCCTTTCTGCTTAACCTCTCTTGCATGGTTTATCGCCTTCCTTAACTTTCAAGCATTGGCTAAGAAGGGCTCTTAACTCGTCAAAAATAGTAACGACCATTAATACGTAACAGGGCAAGTTTTCTTTGAGCTACTAGTCATAGAAAGGGAGCTTATCAATAGCTTTTATCTCAACAATAGAACAGTAGTTGGGAGTTAGCTCAGAGAAGATGAAAAATGGGGAAGTGAGGGGAGAGATAGCTTCTTCCTGATCAGCAGCAAGGTTTCAAAAAGTGCCGAGCCTCCAAGGAGCATGTTTACCATAACAAGAGATGAAGAGCTCAACATGGTAAGCAAATCAATACGTAAAGCTGTTCCTAATGATAGTAAAGCGATGATGCAAACAAGAGAGAAGAAAAGCGCCAAGATCAGCTTCCTGTTTATTTTCTTCAACTTTCTTGTGAACTTGTTGATGATCAAAAGGGCTGGAGTCAAGTAAAAGCAGCCTATGAGGTAGCTGGCTGTAAGGCCTGAAAATATCGACTTGACCTCAGAATTTATTCTTGGAAGGCAACCAGAGTAAGAAGCAACGTGTAGCGAAGATAGCAACGGATAGAGTGAGAATTTCACTAAAGGCTTGATCTCAGGATGAGTTGCAATGAACTGAGCAACCTGCGGACTGAAGGAGTAATAGAAGGAATTGAAGGCCCTGTAGAATTGCTTTCCGCAGTAAGTGTTCAATATGATGCCGTCCCTAAAGCTCCTTAAGAACTTAACTTCTTCTGAGAGCTCAGATCCATAAGTAACGGTAGCGATTATGCACTTCCTGGGAGCTACTTTCAACTGAGCCGTTGCGGTCTTTGAGATCCCTTCGCCGCTGGCTTTTACCACTATTTTGTAAGTTCCCCTTAAGGACCCAGTTATCACCTTCAAGATCGAGGATCCAGTTGGAGTTAGGACCGGAGGGTCGAAGCTGTACTTTGTCCCAGGAGGAAGGCCTGACAGGCTGAGATTCATCGGTTGCGAGGTTCCAGAAATTAGATTTCCCTGGATCACGAACGTGACGACTTCTCCCTGAGAAACCTCAACGCTTTGGGGAGAAATGCTCAAAGTAAAGTCGAGTTCCAAAGGAGGAGTTGCCTTAGATCTGCTTATCTTAATAGGAGCCTTCCCAAGGTTATCCCAGTTGTCGGTCAGGGTGACCTTTTGCATCGGGGCTACGGTTATCCTCTCCCTAGCTACGGTCTGGCACTTGCTGCTTGTAAGCAAGACGTCCATGGATATAGGATCATCTCCGTAGTTCTCTATCACGAGGTCGTTCAAGTCCTTGGTTACGTAAACCTCGAAGTAGCCGTCATCGCTTATGCTTATGTTATCCAACTCGTATCCACGAGAATCGTCCTGGTGCCCGTGAACCAGCCCAAGGAAGAAGGAGTCGTCAGCAACTGCGGACTTAAACCTTATCGATGATCCAGCGGCATCATCCCTAGGAACAAAAGATAGTGACTCCTCAGCACCATTAGCAGTGGTCTTGTTGGCCATGCCGAAGTAAAAATCCCCGCTGGCCATGCCTGCCCAAGAGTATTCTCCCTCTCCTGTCCCAACAAATTTTACTTCGCTCTCTTTATCTATAGGAAGGGCAAATGACTGTATTCCTTGACCCATTGGAATTGGTATTGGGATTGGAAGTAGTTCTGGTAAAGTAAGAGCTAATGTCACAACTGCCGGGCCTACAACTGCAACCACTATGATCGAAGCTACAAGTCCAGAATCGATGAGATCGTAGTCGCTCTTTGCAGCTTCTTCGTAGGATATGTACCATATGAAGTCGTTCCAATACTCACCATCTCCGCTGTACCAGTTGAATGTGTCTTCGGTGACCTCAATGTAGGGATAATGTTCGAAGTTATCATAATCCGTGTATCGTGCTGTGCTTGCTTCCTCCCTATTGCAGTCGTAGACGTAAATCTTGTAGCTTCCTGCAGGTTCTTCTTTAATGTACCAAGGAACAACTGCATGAGCACCGACGCAGTCCATAACTCCCTCGCTTAACCCCCTATATTCTGCCATGAGTATCACTCCAGGAACTCCTCTTTCTATGTTTGCCCTTATTCTAGGAATCTGGTTTAGGATAAAGGACCTAAGCCTGTGTTCTTTTCCTAGTTCTTCCATTATTTGGCTGGCATAGATACTTAGAATCTCTTGAGAGATCTGTGCACCTTGCCACCTTTCTATGGAACGTTTTGCGTACTCGTTTTCGTTAACCCAAGGATGCTCATCGTATACTACGCACCTAGGAAGATCATCGCCCGTGTGAGTTAGTGAATCAGGTACAGGCACCCCATACTTTGCATGCCAGTTGCTGTACATGCAAAAGCCGAAGCACTCTCCGTTGACAGCCATCCTTGCAAAAACCTGCCTCCAGCACCTGGCTAGTACGGTCCACCACCAATCCAGGTCTCCAGGCCCCCTAAGCTCTCCCCTCCCGAAAACATCTTCCATCCTTTCCCAACCAAGCCAATTATCGTTTTGATTATGATATGGGAGGCCATAGTCCCACTGATAGGGTATTGCTACCTTAACTACGAAGCAGACCTCGGTTCTCATGTTCTCAGCGTCAACAGCCTCGGCCAAAATGTTAATGGTCTCCCTTCCTTCTAGCATGACCATCGGTATGTGCAGGTTCGTAAACTCCTCCGTCAAGGATAAACTGGTCCTAGGAGGGTCATATCTGTAAATTTTCCCGAAATCAGGATATCTGCTTGGATCGCCGTAACCTAGCTCGACCCCAACCTTGACCCACTTTATCCCCTCTGGGTCGTTTGTATTCACCTTTACCCTTAAAAGAGACCCATCGTTCGGGAAGACGACCGATGGCTCGCATTCTATGCTGATTACCGGAGCCGTTCCTGGCCCAACCACCTGAAACTCTTTAGTATCTCCTGTCAGATGTCCAGCTTTATCCCACGCCTGAACTAAAACCGTGTAGGATCCATAGCTAAACTTACCAGAGTATACGATGGGCGGACAGGAAGTAACAATCCCTCCTGGCTCAGCAGTCCATTCCCTTTCAATTCCTCCGGGATTGATGGTAAGCTTGACGTATTGAAGGGCAACATCGTCAGAAGCTCTGGCTGTGATGGTTACCGTGTCATCTGGCCCTATGTTCTCCGATGGTTCAACATCTATCTCAACGGTTGGTGGCGATGTGTCCTCTGGCAAAGGAGGAGGAGTCGTTGTTGGTGGAGGAGGGGTCTTGGACTCATAGGTTATCTCAAGCACAGGGGGCTTAATCCCTTCTCTGCTTAAGAAGGTGCATTTAGAAGTCGTTTCTTCACTAAGAGGCGTTATCATTACCCCATAATTATGTCCCTCTTTGAACCAGGCCTCTACCATTGGGGTTATATCTACCTTATAGTACTGACGAGAAGTACCAACGTCTAGGATTATCGGGACGTATAAACGCCCCAAATAAAGCGTGTTAGGTTTGTTGTTCCAAGTAACCGTGTACTCGTCCCAAGGCGAAACTATCCTCTTTACCTCCAGCTCCGTCCCCCCTCCGCTGTTCAGGTATAGCTTCAAGACAGCCTTTCCTATCTCAGCATTTTCCGGAAGGGAGGATAAATCGAAGCGGATCAGGGCATACGAGTGCTCGTAGTAATCCCCGGTCAAATAGTAGCCAACTTCTAGTGTGGTCAGATGTCCATAGTTCTTGTCTGATCCCATGCCCACATATTCGTTTACATAGGAATCTGCCACAGGATAGAGGGAAATTGTGTATTTTTCGACGCTCATAAGCTGGCTAGTGGGAAGGGATGCCGACACTAATAGGAAAACTAAAACGATCAAGAAGATGAATTTTACTCCTGATTTAGGCAATATCAAAAGTTTCTCATATCCCTTCTTGTTTTTGAAGAAAACCGGATATAACTTAAAAATCTGCTGCGTTCCGTGCAATTTCACGCAATTCCGAAGAAACTTCTCGTTGAATTCTTTTCAAAGATAGTGTGCTGTTAGAGATCCTCTAAAATTTTCTTTAGATTCACATGCAAAATGAAA
>JAVCBX010000073.1:0-18164 GCA_037917635.1 Thermoproteota archaeon
CGCCCTGCTTGGCGCCATTGCAACAGAAGCTTAAAAGAAAAGCAGATTAAGAATTTCTCAATATTTTAAGGGAAAATTTGTTCCTTATCATGGAAATATCGCGCTTTTTTCATAGTCCAAAGGGGTTACGCTCATTCGGTTCAAATGAGGTTTTCAACGGACTTCTTGAGAACTCTTTTGCATTTTTTGGCAGGAGAAGTTCAGGTGTGAGAAGATAATGAACTAAAGAAGTTCCGCCATCTAGGAGTTAATTGGTGTAATTGCTTGGATTGATGCCAAGATGAGTGGTGCGAAATATATCTATTTTCGATATTTCGGCGTCATATAATAATTAAAAACTGATTAATATAAACTAGGGTGCAAAATGGCTACTTTAATACCAACGTTAGATGACTTGGAGCTTCAGGGTAAAAGGGTGTTCTTAAGGGCTGATATGAACGTGCCATTGGACCAGAACGGAAAAGTAATGGACTCAACAAAGATAAAGGAAGCGGTGATCACCATCAAGGAACTTCTTGATAAAGAGGTAAAGCTGGTTGTGGGAACCCACCAAGGTAAGCCGGGCTCAAGGGACTTCATCTCAACAGACCTGCATGCAGAGCTGTTGAGCGAAAAGCTCGGAATAGAAGTCAAAAAGGTCGAAGGTATAGCTTGTAAGTGCGCAAGAGAAGCCATAAGCAGTGTAAGGCCCGGGGATCTTATTCTCCTTGAAAATTTGAGATTTAGCGCTGAAGAAAACTTAGAGCTTCCTCCAAGCATGGCGATAAAGACGAATTTAGTTAGGAAGCTTGCTCCTCTATTTGACGCTTACGTAAATGATGCCTTCCACGCATCACATAGAAGTCAACCAAGCCTTGTTGGGTTCCCCTACCTCCTTCCTTCATCTGCAGGAAGGATAATGGAAAAAATGCTTAAGGAAACGGAAGGCCTTGAAAACACAGAAGGAAGGAAGATATATGTTTTAGGAGGGGGGAAAATTGCGGATAAGTTTAATGTGATGATTCACGCGCTTGCAACTAATAGAGCTCATGAAGTGCTTGTTGGGGGGCTAGTTGGAGTTTTAGTATGCTTAGCGGCCGGATATTCGATTGGAAAAAGCCGTAATTTGTTCAAGGACCTTCCTCTAATCCTTCCGGTTGCAACAGATTCGTTAAAGAGGTTTAAAGGAAGGATATTTTATCCATTAGACTTTGTAGTTGAAAGAAGTGGAAAGATAGAGATCGTTCCAGTATACTCCGTTCCTGAGGATGCTAGAATAGTTGATATAGGGCCAGGAACAGTTGAGCTCTTCAAGGAGAGAATGAAAGGAGCCGATCTTGTGATAGCAAACGGCCCAATGGGGATATTTGAAGATACTAGGTTTAGAAAGGGGACATTGGACTTCGTTAAAGCTGCCGTAGAAGTTTCAAGGGATTTGGTGCTTTGCGGAGGACATTTGAGCGCAGCAGCAAGGATGATTGGTCCTCTTCTTGAGGGAAAAAGAATTTTTACGGCAGGAGGAGCCCTAATGTTCAAAATAGCCGGTCTTCCAATGCCAGCTATAGAGGCGTTGAAGGAGGGATCGTCTTGATAAGGGTCGGTGTTGTTGGATACGGAACCATAGGAAGGAGAGTGGCAAGCGCCATAATAAAGCAGCCTGACATGATGTTAATTGGAGTTGTTAAGAGAACGCCTGATTATTCTGTAAGAGCTGGCATATCGAAGGGAGTAAGATTTTTCGTCTTAGATGAGGATAAAGCAAAGCTCTGGGATGAAGTTGGTGTGGAGTTCCACGGCACAATGACTCAACTGTTGGAAGAATGCGATGTTATAGTTGACGCAACCCCTAAAGGAACCGGGATTTCTAACAAAAAAGTTTACGAGGAAAGGGGCTTGAGAGCTGTTTTTCAGGGAGGAGAGCCCCCGGAAGTTGGGGAGCTTAGCTTCGTTGCCCAGATCAACTACGAGCTTGCAAGAGGAAAGAGGTTTTTAAGGGTAGTTTCTTGCAACACGACAGGACTTGCTAGGCTGCTTGGTGCTATAAATGAGCAGTATGGTATAGAGAAGGCGATTGCCGTCCTGATCAGAAGATCGGTTGATCCAAATCAAGATGCAAAGGGACTAATCGATTGCATAGTTCCTTCCTTCGGAATCTCTCACCATGCGGAAGACCTAAGGAGAGTTATCAAGGGAATCAACATCGCGACATTCGCTGTAACAGTTCCAGTTACACACTTCCACGTTCATGCAATTTCGATAAAGCTAAGACGATCGGCTAGTCCAAGAGAAGTCATCGATCTCTTAGAGGAAACGAGGAGGATAGTTTTGATCTCTTCAAAGGATGGTATAGGGAGCACCGCAAAGTTGTTGGATTTAAGTAGAGAGCTTGAACGTTCTAGGTTAGATTTTTACGAAAACATGGTTTGGATCGATTCAATTCGCTCTGAGAGAAGCTGGCTTCACCTAATGCAGGCAGTGCATCAAGAGGCCATAGTAATTCCCGAGAATATGGATGCCATCAGGGCTGTATCAGATTCTACAGATGCATTAACTTCCATGAATCTAACAGATTCTTCCCTATCAATCTCAAATTTTAGGTTCTTTTAGCCCAAGTTTTACAGAATCTCCGATCTTAAGCTCTCAATTGCTACATTAAAGCCCCTCCACAGGATGGAAAATGCGCTGTATGACATTATCATAAATGATAAAGCCATTAGAAAAGAGTCTTTAGGTTGAGCGTAGGTTGAACTAGTGCTGGGGAGGGAAATTCCTGTTATAATCATTGTTACGGCCATTAAAAATGCCTTCTTTAAGCTTCGAACATCTCTAATCTTGTAAAGGATTTTAGAAATTCTGTTCACGGTGAAGAAGACCATTATGGCCAAAAACATTCCTAAAAGGTTTGCGAATGGACCATAAAAACCCTTAAATTGAGTTCTACCTGCAAACCAAACGTCTAGAAAGAGTATTAGGGCTGGAAAAACGGAGGCCCAGGCAAGAACAAGTGCTGCCCAATTCCTTAGATCCTCTATCTGTTTTGACATTCTGCTCACCAACCACAGCTCATGAAAAATAAATCTGAACTCGAGCTTATCCCTTAAGTGGTTGCTAAATCATCATGGTGAACTTTTTAAATGGAAAGCATAAAAGTTACGCCTGCAGCAATTAAAAGTGGAGAAAGGTGTTGGTATGTCGGCTCAAAAGGAACATGTAAACGTGGTGTTTATCGGACACGTGGATCATGGTAAGTCCACCATAATAGGAAGGATGTTCTATGACCTAGGGCTAGTAAAGCAGCTACCACCTGAAGAGGAGGCTGCGGATGCCGTCTTTGCATGGATAGTGGATAGGCTCAAGGAAGAGAGGGAGAGAGGTCTTACAATAGACCTTTTCCACACCAAGATAGAGACTCCAAGGAAGATGATCACGATCATAGATGCTCCGGGACACAGAGACTTCGTCAAAAACATGATAACAGGAGCAAGTCAGGCGGATGGAGCTGTCCTTGTAGTATCGGCAAAGAGAGGAGAGGGCGTTCAAGCTCAGACCATAGAACACGTTTACTTGGCAAGAACGCTTGGAGTAAGGCAAATTCTAGTTGCTATAAACAAAATGGACGATCCTACGGTGAACTATAGCAAGGAGAGGTTCGAGGAGCTTAAGGAACAGGTATCCGAACTCCTGAAGAGAGTTGGTTACGATCCATCGAAGATATCCTTTGTACCTGTGAGTGGGCTTGTAGGAGATAATGTTGCAAAAAGAAGCGAGAAAATGCCTTGGTACGATGGACCAACATTATACGAGCTTTTCGATACGTTTGAAGCTCCTCCAAAGCCCGTTGACAAGCCTCTAAGGCTCCCAATTCAAGACGTTTACACCATCACTGGGGTTGGGGTCGTCGCAGTTGGCAGGGTAGAGACAGGAGTGCTTAAGCCTGACACCAAGGTCATAATCGAGCCCATTCACAAGCTCGCAGATGCAAAGACGATAGAGATGCATCACACAAGGCTTTCCAAGGCAGAGCCAGGAGATAACATAGGAGTAAACTTGAAGGGAGTTTCCAAGAAGGAATTGAAGAGAGGGGACGTTATAGGATATCCTGACAATCCCCCGACTGTAGCTGAGGAGTTCACCGCTCAGATAGTCATCCTTCAACATCCAACTGCGATAGCTCCGGGTTACACTCCAGTAATTCATGCTCACACAGGCCACTTCCCAGCCAGGTTAGAGGAGATAAGTAAGAAGATCGATCCAACCTCTGGAGAAACGATAGAGGAGCATCCAAGCTTTATAAAGAAGGGAGATGCTGCCATAGTGCGCTTTAGGCCTCTAAAGCCATTCGTCCTCGAGAAGTATAGGGAGTTCCCGCCCCTAGGGAGGTTTGCAATAAGGGACATGGGCATGACCATAGGGGCCGGCATAGTGCTGGATGTAAAGCCGGTTAAGAGGGAGAAGTAACAGAACCCTCCTCACTTTTCGCTTTTAGTTAGGGGATCTTTATGGTAGAGAAACTAAGGATAGAGCTTGTGAGCACCAACGTTGAGAGCTTGCAGAGGGTTATCATGGAGTTTAAGCAAGTTGGAGAGAAGATGGGAATCAGGATCAGGGGACCAATACCACTCCCAACAAAGAGGTTAAGGATAACAACGCTAAGGAATCCATCTGGGGAGGGGACGAACAGATACGACAGATATGAGCTTAGAATTCACAAGAGAATAATAGATGTCCTGAATCCCGATGAGAGGTTCATCAGGAAGATAATGGGGATAACGATACCTGAGGATGTAAAAGTAAGCATAGTAATGATGACATAATTCTCATCGATCGAAAACGCTGCAAATTATTAAATCAATCGAGATTGAGTTTGTTATTAATTTGAGCTCAAAAGTTTGAGAGGAGTAGTAATTAGAGGATTTAGTGGATTTCTACTAATCATTTAACTCTACGATTTTGTAATTTGAGGAATCCAACCACGTTAGATTTTCATCCAGCTTATGGATGAGCTGTTTAGCTTCCTAAGAAAAGAGGTATCGAGATTCATGATTTAAAGCGCCGGGGGTGGGATTTGAACCCACGCGGCCCGAATGGGCCACCGGCTCTCAAGGCCGGCGCCTTGGTCCGGACTTGGCTACCCCGGCCTGTAATGCTTAATATTTGCTGCCCTAAATAAATTATGTGCTACTGGAAAGATCAAATAGCTTCTTAGTAAAACCGCCTCGATAAGTTCTAGAAGATGTCTTTTGTTTGATTACAATAAGCTTTTCCTCTATAACAAGCTCTCTCATCACCTCTGCAACCCACTCCCTGCTTCTGCCGATTTCCTGAGCAACTGCCTCTATCGTAATCTCTTTTCCTTCCTCTCTCAGCTTGCTACAAGCCTCCATGACCTTGGTCTTTACGGCTCCCACCTTCAACCTGGGTGGAAGCTTGTATGAGGAAAGAAGGGTTTTGAGCTTCTTAACCTTCGAAGGAAGCGTAAAGCCTATTTTCTCGGAGAACCTCTTTATGTCAGATTGGTTGGATATCTGGATGAGCCAGCCGTAACTCGTGTATCCCTTCTTGTATTGTACGCAAGATTGGTCCATAAGGTCCATTTACGGGTACATCGAAATCCTCAATTAGCTGTTTGAGTTGAACTAGTCTAATGGGCGGCTCAGGGCGGGCGTTATGCTGAGAGATCTCAATTAACCTGCCGCTGCCATCCTGACCACCAAGGCTTACGCTTCCTTCATCATCGAACGCCTGTTGAAGGAGCGCCCTCTTCACTTTCCTGTTGGAGGAGAGGATAAAGTCAGGAATGGAGGGGATCTACCAGTACCTTAGGGCCAGGTTTCATTCTAAGGCCGTCCTAGTCAGGGGAGCCGCTGCGGTGATAGGAAATGGCATGAGAATAAGGGATGAGGCGGATGCACGGGCCCTCGGAGCGATCACCGTGATCCTGCATGGCGGCAAGCTGAGGATCGCGCGCGATCCCGGGAGTCAGCTCGGAAGTTGAGTCCGACTTTCCCGAGGAGGCTGGGATGATTCTTGATGAGTTCAAGCCATCGGAGGGGATGTGATCGTAATTGGAATAGCGGAAAGACAGCGAAGGGCAGAGATAGGCGCGATTGCTGGAGCCCTTTTCATAATACGCATGCTGGGAACATCTTAATGCATCCAAAGAGTGATACTGTTTCTGAAGCTTATATCTGGAAATGTCCTCAAGTTTCAATAATGCTTTACTTTGTATATCAGTGTAACTTTATGTCAAATTTTAAATACTAATTAAGCCCATTATTTCTCAATGTCAAAGAGGAAAGGGCGTCGGAAGGAGGAGCTCATGTACGAGCCCATCGCCGAGTGGCTCGGCTCAGCAGGATTCACTCCGGTCATCACAGGCGGAACCGGCCAGGTCTACCTCCCTACCGGGAGCCTACTAGGGGTTAGGTTCGTGGAGCCAGACGTCGTCGGGTACAGGGGCTCCGGTCCAGGAGCCGAGATAGCGATCGTGGAGGCGAAGGGAGACCCAATGTACCTTTTCGACGGGATAGGGAGGTGCTCCATCTTCAGGCTCATCGCTGACCTCGTCTACTTAGCCATGCCTCAGGACTTCGCGTCTAAGGTAAGGCCGGACACCCCAATCCTCAAGGAGCTTGGGATAGGTCTCCTCTCGGTCTCTGAGAAGAAGGCAGAGCTCCTGATAGAGTCCAGAAAGGATGAGAGATGGTACGGGGATCCCTCCCTGAACAACCTCAGGGAGCTGTTAATGAGGATGGTTGGCGTCCCCTCCAGCGTGCCGGAGATGTAGGGTGGTGGGGTGCCGGGAAAGCTGTCGAACTATCAGGCTGACAGCAAATTCTAAGCTTGAGGGCCAACGAAGGGGCCTGAGCTTCTCTTCTCAACGTACGCGCGCTCGCAGACCCGTCCAAGGGGTGAAGTAGCTTGTCCCGTAGTGAGGTGGTCAAGAGCTATGCAGTTCCAATCGAGGCGCCTGAAGATCTCATAGACTCTTACTTGGAGGTCAAGAAGAGGGCTCTAGAGCTTATCATGAATCGCTTATCCTACAGCTCCAGGGGGGAAGGCCAGCTCAGGCTGAAGGCAGATGAGAGGAGGGAGATAAGGGAAAGGCTGCTTCAGGGATGGCCATACGCAAGCCACTACGTGTATTCGGCAATAAACTCGGTCATAGGCCTGGTAAAGGGATGGATAAGGCTTCATAACAAAGGAAAGGCGAAGAAAAAGCCTGAAATCACCAGGAGAACGGTCTACATAAAGAGCACTTTGTTCAGGGTTAAGGGGAGCAAGCTCGTAATCAGGGTGGTGGCCAGGGAGCGCTACCTCGAGTAGACCTGTCGAGGTTCTACTACCTTCCCAGGGACTACGACTCGATAGGAGGACTTCTCATGACGGAAGAGAGGCTGATAATAACTTTTAAGCGCTCCCCAAAGCCCATGGAGCCCAGGGGCTGGTCTGCCTTCGACGTTAACGAGGCTAACGTCACGGAGGCCAGGGACAACTTCGGGTTGATCAAGCACGACATGAGGGAACTCTATCACCTGCACAGGGCCTACGAGGAGAAAAGACGCGGATACAGGCCCTTAGGAAGACCCATCCAAAGCGCTCCAGGAGGCTCATGGAGAAATACAGCAGGAGGGAGAGGAACAGGGCCAAGGACTTCCTACACAAGCTGACCACTAAGATGATTAGGCGAAAGATAGCCAGAAAGGCCGCTAGGAAGAGAAAGAACAAGCTGACCACTAAGATGATTAGGGAGCTGGCCTCGCTGGAATACGGCATGATCCTAGAGGACCTAAACAGGATAAAGGAGAGGGCTGCTAGGAAAGGGAAAACGAGCAGGGAGCTGAGGAGGAGGCTGAGCAAGTGGGACGCCCGAACCTTCCAGTTCATGCTCTTCTACAAGGCCTCTTGGTTTGGGTTGCCCGTGGTGTTTGTGAATCCCGCCTACTCCTCAAGGACCTGCCCCGTGTGCTCTGCGCCTTTAAAGGCCTATCGGGGCAGGCTCATGCGTTGTGGGGGCTGCGACTTGGTCATAGATAGGGACGAGACCTCGGCCCTCAACCTTCGGATGCGGGGAGCAAGGGGTTCCCCCGAGAGGGGCGGAGCTACGGTGATGATGCCCAAGGGAGATGTTTGTTACCTATGGCAACATCTCCTGAACCCCTCCATCGAACAGGAATGAGGAAACTATTTGAGCACCATATTTGGAGTTAAAGTTCATCGGAGAAATGGGGTTATAAATTCTCCTTTTAGCTCTCTTAGCTTTAAGAAGGACAATATCTAATTGTATCTCATCGAGAGCGTATTCCTTAAATCCTTTCTCAACTAAAAAGGAAGATAACTTTTCGACACTTTCTAGCATGGTCGATCCAAAGCGTCCATCTCTAAAATCTCTTAGAACAAACCAATTCACCCCAATCGCTCTAGCAAGGGAGATAAGACTTCCAGTTAACCCAATGGCCTCTTCGACCATCTTCCTCTGAATGTTAGGAGGTAACTTTATGCAAATCTTCCTAGTAGGAAGATTCTTTAAGCTAATCAGGCTATGAGTATTCATTTAGATAAAAATAAGAAGATCACACACCCTTATTTTAAGGAGTAAAGGAAGAAGGTCTTGATCTTTCTATACGGAGAGATGGTATGAATATGATCTTTATGTATTAAAAAGAGAAATAATTTTTCCTTAATGCTGAAATAAGGTTCAATTATTTAAGAGGAACGTACTTACTGCTCCTTGTAGCCCCTTTACCTGGCGCTCCGTGCTTAACTATTTGGTTAGTCATTGCAAACTCTCCCAAATAATGTCCAATCATCTCAGGCTTTATTTGAATTTCAACGAACTTCTTCCCGTTGTGAACCGCTATCTTCATTCCAACCATCTCTGGGAGAATTGGGAAATCCCTCCTGTGAGTTCTGATCACTTTATTGATCCCCATCTTTCTGTACTTCCTTATCTTCTCTAGCAATTTCTTGTTCTCAAGCGAAAGTCCCCTCTTCAATGTTCTCCTCATCCTAGCTGGCATTAACTCTGCGAGCTCCTCTATTGATAGCTTCTGCAGTTCCTCAAGCGTTAGACCTCTGTAGGTAGATTTCTTTGACATAGACCTCAACTGATCTTAGGGTCGTTGCTTTATATTTCTTTCCAATCACCTACTCTTTCTCGTGCTTCTTCTCTTCTTAGCTCGACCTGTCTTTCTGGCAGCTATATGCCCAACTTTAGCACCTGGAGGAGCCCCTCTACTAACCGTGGTCGGACCTCCTGGCTTTGCGTGGGATCCACCACCGTGCGGGTGGCTAACAGGGTTCATGGCAACGCCTCTAACTCTTGGCCATCTCTTGGGATGCACCCTTTCCTTATAGTAAGCAGCTGCAGCCTTTAAAAGAGGCTTTTCAGGTCTTCCTCCTCCTGCTATGATTCCAACAGTTGCTCTGCATTTCTCACTTACGACTTTTGTCCTGCCTGAAGGAAGCTTCAGGATAACCTTTCCGTCCTCCTTTGAGAATATGGTTGCAAAGGTCCCGCTTCTCCTTGCTATTTTGCCTCCATCCCCGTATCTGAGTTCTATGTTACAAATTGGAGTTCCCTCAGGTATCTCAGAGAGAGGAAGTATGTTTCCAGGCTCTAGTCTTGCTTCTGGACCTATCTCTATGACCTTACCCAAATAAACCCCTTCTGGAGGGACGTATATGAATTCCTCTCCGGTCTCAAGCCTTACCCTTGCGAGAGGGGTCCATCTGCTCGGCTCATGAATGAACTCCGTTATCACGCCCTTAACAGTTCGATCAAGGCTCAAAGCTGGATACTTCGCCGGTCCCACCTTCAAGTGGTCCCTTGCCCTGAATTGTATGCCTCCTCTTCCTTTTCTTTGGACAAGAATCCTCTTACCCATTTAAATCACCAGAATTACAATATTCCAAGCTTAGAAGCTACGTCGCTCGCCTTAAACTCGGGGCTCAGCTTCACGTATGCTTTTTTATAGCCTTGAGGGGTTATTAAAGTTCTCACCTTTTCTACCTTCACACCGAATGCCTCTTCAACGGCCCTTTTTATCATTTGTTTATTAGCCTTCCTGTGAACTATGAAAACAAGTTTGTTCTCCTTTTCTATCATAGATACAGCCTTCTCAGAAGCTACAGGTCTTATTAGAACGGTATAGGGATCAAAGCCCATTTAAATCACCTGAACTTATCCCTTAAGTATTCCAAAGCACGTTCAGACCAGATCACAAGTCTTCCTGGAACTCCTCCTGGAGCGAGGTGTATTATGCTCATGTTATCTACCTTTACCACATCTACACCAGGTATGTTCCTAGCTGCTAAGTAAATGAATGGATCTTCCCCGTAAACGATTAGAGGACCCCTTGCTCTAACCCTCTTTCTACCCCTCATCTTTCCTTTTCCAGCTCTTATCTTCCTAAATCTCTCCTTTGTCCTTTCAAGCTCCTCTTTAAGCCCTAGATTTAGGAGGAAATTGTAAACATCCTTTGTCCTAGAAATCCCTTCAATATCCTTCACCACAATTATTGGAACAATTCTTATTCCGTTAACTCTATGTCTGGCCGAAACAAGTTCGAGGGAGGCAGTTGCAGCTATGGCTGACATTATGGCCAGCCTTCTCTCCCTCTTATTCACCCTCTCCCAGACCACTTTCTCAACCTTAGGAGGATGAGTTGCCCTCCCTCCCCTTACAAAGGGAGCAAATGCAGCCCTTCCTGCTGCAGGATAAAGTCTTCCCTTTATCCTAGGGACTCTGGCAAGTCCAAGACCGGTTCCAAGCGATTCCGCAGAGGTCCTCTTTCCTGCCCTCTTGTCCCTTCCCTGAGGCTGAATTCTAGCTGTTAGCTGTGAAAGATATACTCTTCTTATTAAATCTGGCCTTATTTGCGTCTTGAATACCTCTGGAAGCTCAATTTCTCCTACTATTTCAGCTTTTAGATTGAAAAGAGGCCGTTTCAGCTCTTCCATATTACCCTCCTCCAACCCCATATATGGCGATTATCTTTGGTTTTCCAAGTTCTGAAGTTTTTGGAGGCCTTATGGCGTGTCTGATCATCACAAATCTCTTAGGAGGACCAGATACAGATCCTTGAAGCATTATCGCGTCGCTCTTTATTATTCCATAGTTTCTAAAGCCCCCTCTTACGTTGATCTCTCCTGGATAGCTTATGGGAACCCCGCTCTCATCTAGATCCGCTAGGACTATCTTGAGAATCCTTTTGTTGTACTCAGTTCTCTTATGATAGCCCATCTGCCCTGGTCTAGGAACCCTCCAACTTATCCATGGTGGGTTCCTAGATCCAAGACTTCCAACTTCCCTTCTCCTCTTCCCTGCTTTGTGAGGTAAAAGAGCAACACCAAACCTCTTTATTACCCCTTGAAATCCCTTTCCCTTCGTAACCGCTGTTACGTCAACGAATTGTCCTTCTTTAAACACATCTGATACCCTTATCAACTTTCCAATTAGAGAGAACGCGTACTCAAGTCTTTCCTCTATTTCACCACCTATCACAGGTACTTCGAATAGCTCCGGCTTTTTCTTATGGATTCCTGCGTATCTGGGAAGGGTATGAACTAAGATTCTGACTTCAGCTATTTCATCCTTCCTTTTATCTATGAGATCCTTTCTGCTTCCCAAGTTGTTAATGCCAGAGCCTATTGTAAAAGTTCTCCTTAGATCACTGTCCTGATCCACTTTCATGAGCGTTGTCAAGGCCTTTAGACCATAAGGTGTCTTTACGTATGGTCTAAGGCCAACAACCTTTAATGGAGGCGTCTCCACCACCGTAACTGCTCTTACCACCTCTTGACTGTAAGTTAAGGATCCAGGCCTATCGTCGACCATTACAACTTGGGTCATCCCAGCTTTGTATCCTGCAAATGCTGGGATCGTTGGTTCCTCGGCTTCAAGTCTATAGGATCTGAAGATTGCCTTCTGAGTCTTTGCTCTCTTCCTAGGGTAGTAAGCTAGCGAACCATGCCTTGGCGCATGTCTTTTGGGCATCCTCAGCCACCTTACTAACTGGTCTGGATTCAACCGATCTTATGATTTGGATTATTAACTTTTCCCTAGGGCCGAATCCAAGAGAAGTTTAATCCGCTTGATTATTCTACCCTTAGACATTTCCAAGTTTTTATTGTGAAAAATCGAGTTCAACATGTATCCTTCAAGTTGGTCCCCTTGAATTTTGGTACGGGGATTTGTTATAGGTCTAGGACTACGGTTCCCTCCCAAAGGTCATTCACCTTATGCACCTTCAGTGAGTGATAGGTGACGGCCTTTATTTCTGTTTTAGGATTGTGTTTTGAGAGGTCAAGCTTTTCACCAATTGCCTTTCCTTTTAGAACATATTCTGAGTTCTTCTTGAAGATCTTAACCGAGAATTCTGAGAAAACTAGGCTTTTAGTGTCGGTTATGAAAAGGAGCTCGTCAAGCCAGTCGTGAAGAAGCAAAGAGATGTCTGGTGAGCTCAACTCGAAGGAAACTTCTTCAACAGGACTCACCTTGTCAACATCTATCATCACGTTGTACATTGCAATTGCCGCCTGGCGGAAAAGTTCGTTCAGATCCTTTCCCCTTGCAACAAAGCTTACGTCTCCGCCGAACTCCACGTACTCATACTCCAAATCCCTCACCTCAAGGGGGCCTTTTAAGAACCAAGTAAGCATCCTCAAAACCTACTGTTCTTATGGTGTTGAAATAAAGTTCGAAGGCATACAGGCGACCTTCGCTTAAGCAAACATACACTATAGTATCTTTAAACGGACTTCCTGTTAGGTTTAGGCTCGTCCCATCCAGTTGAATGGGGCTTGTTTCAAGTCTCACCTCTTGCTTGATGTAACTTATCCTAACTCGGCAGCTCAAACCTGGTCCTTCAAGCATGATGGACGTGCTCTCTCCTTCTTTAAGTTTCTTCTCGATCCCTTCATGAGCTATGAGTAATATCGAATTTTTACGTGAAAACTCAATCTCCCACCTGCTTCTAGGTTCCTTAAGCTCCTCCAACTTTATTGAGGAGGTAAGGATGAAGGCGTTTTCGGATTTAAAATATGTTAAATTGCACTTAGAAAGTTCCAAGCTTGTCTTTTCATTCAAGGATGAGTATACTCCAAGCATGAGCTTCCAGTTTTTATCATCAATGGGTTTTACCACATAAACCGCGTTAAAAGTTAAATTTAGGGGTTTCAGCTTGGAAGGAACCATTGTTCCATTGGAAAATGAGATTGGATGAGGGCCTAAAGTTGTTGGTGCAGTATATAGGCTTGGTTTTCCTGCCAAAATGCTCATGGTAATGCTCCAAGTTAGAAGAAAGGCTATGAGAGATGAACCAATTGCTTCCCTATATGTTCGATAGAAACCTAACCTTAGCACCGCTTCCCTCTTAAACGTAAGGAAGATGGTTGCAGAAAGGAAGAAAATAAGGATGAAAAAGGAAATTCCTTTAACTCCGCTCATCCCAGCTATACCAGCTATGATACCAGCAACGAGGCTGAATACAACTTTAATGTAGAAGATCATGGTTTTTAGGCCCAATATCCCTCGAATTAGAACGGGTAAATCAATTCCTTAAAAAAGGAAGTGGTGGTTGGTGATGAAAGCTAGGCATAACATAAACAGCATAGAGCTTTATTACCTAAAAAAGGAACTAGAACAGCTAAAGGGAAGAAGAATAAAGAAGGTTTATCAGCTTACAGATGACGTTTTTTCACTTACGATTTGGCCAGAGATCAATGGAAGAAGGGAGCTCATATTTGCAACAAAGAGCTGCGTCTTCTTAAGCAAAAGAAGCTGGCCTAAACCCGATGTCCCTTCATCTCTAGCCATGGGACTTAGAAAAAGGCTCAAAAACGCTAGGATAGTTGAAATACAGCAGCCAGATATGGAAAGATCGCTAATAATAACCTATGAGGGAGCATACTCGGGAAACCTGATAGTGGAGCTCTTCGGAAGGGGGAATTTGATACTGACAAACGAAAAGGGGGAGATAGTCCAATTATCAAGGAGCGTAAGGGTGAAGGACAGGATCTTAAGAAGGCATGAGATCTATAAGCCTCCCCCTAGAATTCTAGGAGTTCCGTCAATAATCGATTTGAAAGAAAAGGATGAGATCTCTCTCCTCATTAGAGAGCATGAAGGACTTGAGGTCTGGAGGCTCCTAATTGGAATGGGAGTCGGACCTCCTTACTTGAATGAAGTGCTCCTAAAGAGTGAGGTGAGCGCTAACGAGAGGATAGGCGAGCTTGGAATGGAGAAAATAAGTTCTTTAGCTGAGGCAATAATCTGGCTTGCAAAAAGGCTTAAAGAAGAGCCAAAGCCAATAGCATACCTTCATAAAGGGAAAATGATCGATTTCTCTGTCTTTCCCCTCGATTCCCTTTCCGAATACGAGAGTAGAGGCTTTTCATCCCTAATAGAGCTTCTTGATGAGTATTTCTCGCCCTTGGTTTCGGATTCGTTGGAAGGAAGGACTTTGTTGGAAATTGAGAGGAAGCTTAGGGCGCTTGAGACCGAGCTACATAAACAAAAAGCCCTCTTGAGGGGCTATGAAGATGAGATGATTGAACTTAGAAGGAAGGGAGAGATCCTCTTTTCAAACCTGTATGAGGCCCAGTCATTGATGGAGATGGCCAAAAGGGGAATTGAGAATGAGAGGATCCTAAAGGTGGACAGATCAAAGGATTTGGCCGTTATAGAGGTTGAGAAGACCCCTATAGAAGTGGATTTAAGCATGTCTGCGTCTGAAAACGCATCTAATTACTATGAAAGGGCAAAAAAGCTTGCTTTGAAGGTGAAAAGAGGTAAAAAGGCCCTAAAGGAATTAGAAAACAGGCTTTCAGCTATGAAGAGCAAGTACGAGCTTATGCAGGTTGCGAAGAGGGCAAAAATTAGGAAGCGAAGGAAATGGTTCGAAAAGTTCAGGTGGTTCTTCTCAACAGAAGGTTTCCTAGTGCTAGCTGGAAGGGATAAGCAGACGAATAGAGAGCTCGTCAGAAGATATATGGAGGAAGAAGACCTCTTCTTTCATGTAGAAGGGCTCGAGGGAGCTGTTGTACTCGTTAAGGTTGAAGGGAGACCTGTTGGCAAGGACACGATAGCCCAGGCAGCTGATTATGCTGCCTGCTTCTCCAAGGCTTGGAAGGAAGGACTATCTTACGCGGATGTTTATTATGTGTTGGGAAAGCAGGTCAAGAGCCATGCACCGCCAGGTATGTACATTCCTAAGGGATCCTTCTACATAGAAGGAAAAAGGAACCATGTCAAGGGGAAGTTAGAGCTTGTTATAGGCGTTCTTGAAGTTAATGGCGAGTTCAAGCTCATTTCTTGCCCAACAGAAGCTTCTGGTAGGATGAAGGTCTTAGTTAAAGTAGTTCCAGGCGAAGAAGAGAAGATGGCTGCGACAAAAAGGATAAAGGAAGAGCTTGAAAGGAGGTTAAAAAAAGTGACAAGTATGCCTTTATATCTGGATTTGGATGAAATCCTGAAGGCCCTTCCCTCGGGAAGGTTTAAAGTTTTGAGGAGGTGAGGGGGATGGCCCTGATACCAGAGCCTGAAGACGAACTTGAGGATTTAATAATAAGAGTCTCGGAGATAATGACTCCAAACATTATAAGCGTCGAACCGAAAGCAAGCGTTGCTGAAGTTGCCGAGATCATGGACAAACACGAAATAGGCTCCGTTTTGGTTAGATCTGGAGACAAGATAGTTGGAATAATAACTGAGAGGGACATAATAAAGAGATGCGTTTCCAAGATGAGGGATAGACTTCCAAAGGAAGTCAGAGCTGAGGAAATAATGACAAAGAACCTTATCACAATAGATAAGGATGCTGACATTTTCGAGGCAGCGAAGATCATGAGCGATCACAACATCAGGAGATTAATAGTGGTGAATCACTCTGGAAAGCCGGTTGGGATCATCTCGATGAAGGACATATTGAGGGAAGCACCACACATATGGTTCATTCTTTCTGAGAGGCTTAAGCTTGCTAGATCTCTAAGAGGTGCTCTCACTCTGATTTAGGGGGAGGGCCTTGGAGAGGGCAGAGGATTACATGGTATCGCCTGTGATAACTGTTTACCCAGAAGACACGATCTCCCACGCAAGAAAACTAATGCTTGAGAGGGGTATAAGGCGCATACCAGTTGTGGATAGGCAAGGAAAGCTCGTAGGAATCATCACTGTAAGGGACCTCGTTAGGATACTCTCTCAAAGAAGAGCACCTTGGAGATGGAGGTCGTTGGGGAATTCCTTAGTTGGAACCTATATGACCAAGGATCTCGTTACAATAACGCCAGAGACGAGCCCCTATGAAGCAGCGAAGGTCATGCTTGAGAGGGGTATAAGCGGCCTTCCTGTCGTTAAATCCAACTCGCTCGTTGGGTTGATCACGAAGACCGATCTTGTAAGATATTTCGCTGAAAAGATGAAAGGGGTATTTAAGATAAGGGATCTTATGAGAAAAAACGTCATTACGGCTAGGGAAAGCGATAATGTAAAGAAAGCTGCTAGAACGATGATGGAAAAGGGAATAAAGAGGCTAGTGATAACGGATTCTGGAGGGAACATCCTAGGAATAGTTACTGAGAGGGACTTGGCTCACGTAGGAGCGATCTGGTCAAAGAAAAGGATCGTGATAGAGACGCTAGTCGGGAGAGAAGTTAGGAGAGCTAAGGCAAAGACCCTTGGAGAGATTATGAGGAGCCAAGTTGTCACCGTAAAACCAGGCGATGATGCAGCAAAGGCTGCTAGAATGATGCTTGAGTTTGGATTTAGCGGCTTTCCAGTTTCTTCGGATAGAAAGAAGTTAGAAGGTTTAATTACTAAGACGGACATAATTAGAGGGATAGTGCTTGCTAAAGAAAGGGCTTCAGGTTAAGGAAGTTATGAGCGAGCCTGGAGTATGGATAAATAAGGACGAGATCGTTGGAGAGGCTCTTGAGCTAATGGATAGGAGGGAAATAACTCATCTATTGGTGATGGATAGGGACAGGGGGCTTGTTGGAATACTAACTGCTAGGGGGATAATGGAAGGTCTGGGATCTTACAGGTTTCAGAAGATAAGGGCTAGAAGGATACATGTAAGTGCTCTGATGATAGAGCCCCCTACAGTAATAGAACCTGATGCTGAGGTTACTGAAGCGGTTAAACTGATGTTATCCAAAGAGATCGAGGTCATACCAGTGGTGAAAGGATCTGAAGTTTTAGGAGTAATCTCAGAAACGGATGTAATAAGGCTGTTGAACGGAGAAATGAGAGAAAGAGTAGAGGATCTGATGAATCCCAAGCATCCTAGGATAGATCCGGGGCAAAGGATCGTTCACGCTAGAACTGTTTTGCTGGAAACTAAATCCAGAATTCTCCCCGTTTGCATAATAAATAGGCTTGTCGGCACGATCACTGAGATGATCTTGGCAAAGGCGTTTTATCAGGTTAGGGAAAACTTTCCATCAAGGTTAATGGATAGCGTGGTCAGAAGAGTGATCGTCGAAGATGTAATGCTGGAGAATCCGCCAACGCTTCTGGCATCTGATGATTTTAAAGCAATGATCGGGAAGATTGTGGAAAAGGGGTTTCCAGCAATCCCCGTTGTTGGTCCTGGAGGCGTTTTCCTAGGGGTTTTGGAGAGAAAAACGATACTTAACAGGTTTCTAACCTAAAAATCATATCTAACAACATTCCAAACAGCCCTACTCCCATTGCTGCTTTTAGATAAGAGCTTATTTCTCCGGAGTTTTCAATAGAAAGCTCATCAATCTTAGACAGGATGCGGAGGAGAATTACGACTGAAAAGAAGGCGAAAATTATGTATGTTAAGCCCATTAACCCAAAAATTGGTGGAAGAAATGTCAAAAGGCTAGCAAGGGTTAAAAGAATTTTTATCAGCTTTCTAGTAAGGTAGATTCCAAACCTTATGGGGAACGTGGAAAGACCTGCTCTTAAGTCTCCAGGTATATCTTGCACACTTTTCACCAGTTCCCTAGCAAGGTTTGTCGTAAAGGCTATGGAGGCTAGGATCAAGGTCATAGGAGATAGCTTTCCTGAGCTTGAAATCTGGCCGAAAATGATTGTAAAACAGACTCCTGTGCTGACAAGTACGTTTCCAATCAACCCTTTTGCTTTAAGCGTTCTTGCATAGAAAAACCAAGCCAATGAGAAGAAAGAGGCTATTAAGAAAGGAATAAGCCCAAGA
>JAVCBX010000139.1:0-5737 GCA_037917635.1 Thermoproteota archaeon
GTACCCAATTCCAGCAGCAATCAATTTCATGTAAACTAGCAGGGCCGCAGGAATTGCTTAAATGCGATTGTTAAGTTATCCCTGTCCTTCCAAATTCAACCCTTGAACAAGCCCTTGATTCGCCTCAATTTTCTAGAAATAAGCCTTTCTTGAGCTCCAGCTTGCTATGCCTCAATATGTCTCAAAGGATCGTCTAGTCAGTTTATCTCGAATTCATGTTTAAGGACAAAAAGCAGGAGATTAATTATTTTAAAGAGATGGGGCCGCCGGGATTCGAACCCGGGACCACTGGCTTTCTCGGTCGTCAGACACCCAAGGCCAGCATTCTACCAAACTGAACTACGGCCCCATGTGTTTTTCCAGCGTTTATTGATAAAAGAAAGGTTATTAAAAAGTTTTTGATATCAAGAATCCAGTGAGGTGGCTTTTAAGGATCACTTAATCCGAGTCTTGAAACTACTTTTGCGTGTTTTATGTGAAGTATCGGGTCGCTACTGTTTCAAAAACCAGAAGAATTCGTAAGAAATTCCTCCTGTACCAGCAGTAATTGTAATCCCCTTCTTATCAATTCTCCCAGCGAGCTCCACTCTCTGAAGAGAGTTCAACGTTCAATTTTAAGAATTTTTATGAAGCTGAGCCTTTTCTCCCTTCCTCTTTCAGTCTCTCTACCCTCCTTAATTCCTCCGCAACTTTAACAGCGCTTTTCAAATCCTTCAGACCAAAACCAGTAATTGGAAGCAGAACGGATTCATCTCTCCCTATGAGTCCATCTTCTATCAGCTTCCTCAAAGCTGGAATAACGGTTGCAGAAGTTGGCTCGGCGAAGATCCCTTCCCCAGCCAATGATCGATATCCCTCCAGTATTTCTTCTTCCCTAACTGATACTGCTGCTCCCCCACAATCAAACAGGGCTCTCATTACGCTCCTACCTCTGGGAGGATTTGCAATCTTCAACCCTCCTGCAATGGTTTCGCCCTCCTTTACGGGCTCAACTAATTCGCTTCTCCTTTCATAAGCCCTAACTATTGGGTTGCAAGCTTCAGGCTGAACTATGTGAAGTTTCGGCAATTGATCTATCCATCCAATTTCCTTGGCCTCAGAAAATCCTCTGTAGGCGCCCAAGAAGAGGGTTCCACCGCCAACAGGGAGGATTATGTGGTCCGGGACTTCTCCCTTCAATTGGTCTATGATCTCATAGGCAAATGTCTTAAAGCCTTCCAAAAAGAAAGGGCTCATGTTGTGAGATGCATAATAGATCCTGCCCTCCTTCATTTTCTTCAAAATTCTTTCGGCCGTCCTAGTTCTTCCGCCCAAGACCTCTATTATCTTAGCTCCATAGAGTAAGGTTTGAGCAATTTTGCTTTTAGGGGTGTTCTCAGGCACATAAATGGTGCACTCAATCCCGGCCCTTGAGCTATATGCTGCTATGGATGCACCCGCATTTCCAGAGGAATCGTCAGCAATGCTCTTTATTCCAATCTGCTTAAGCCAAGATATGAGCAAGGTAGAGCCTCTGTCCTTCAAGGATCCTGTTGGATTGACGTATTCGAGTTTAAACTTGAGATCCCTTAAGCCAAACTCCTCCTTTATCTTTTCCGATTTAACTACAGGAGTGTAGCCCTCCATTAAGCTTACTACGTTCTCATCCTTTATTGAAGGAAGTAGTTCCCTGTACCTCCACAAATAGGTCGGCCTGCTCTCCAGACGGCTTATTTCAAATTCTGATAGGAGATCTAAGTTGTAGGTGGGAAGAAGCGGGTAACCGCACTTCTGACAGAGCATTAAATCCCCCTTAGCAGGATATGTCGAGCCGCAGTTTTCGCATACGAAGCTCTCGATTTCCATCCTTTTCACCAGGGATTCGAGATTAAAGTATTAAAATATTAGGCCCTCCTTCTCGTTTCCTTTTGTTTTAAGAGCTCCTTGAGAGAAAGAAGAGAATAATAGTTTGTTTGAATGCAGACAGGATTGCTGCTTTTTTATTTTAAACGATTGCGAGCTATTGATCGGTTTGGAAGTGAGGATCGTTTTAAGAGGAGCTCCTTTATGCTCATAAGTATCTCGTCCTCCACCGACCATCGCGTTTTGAAGTGATCATTCCAATCCTTGAAGATAACGTACTGCTAGTAAATACTAAAGATGCCAGGGTGACTAGCGTTAGGATTAAGTATAGGGCGAAACTCCTCTTAGACGCTTTATATTGACGCTTGGCAACGATAGAGATGCCTATCGTTGATACGCCTAGTGTGCTCAGGGTACCTATACAGCCATCAATGAAGTCGTTTGCCTCCTGAAATGGGTGTAAATGTCTTTCATCAAGAAGTAATAAATGTACAGTATTGTGATTCCAGCAAGAAGTGAGAGTATGACCCATAAAGCTGCCGACTTTCCAGTCTCTTCATCCCTGGCATTCCTAATTGCCATGGACACTTTTGCGAGATCGTAGCTCACATCGATGCCCTTCCCCTCGCTTGCCAACTTCATTAGACGCTTGTTTGTTTCTAGAAAGGCGGATTTCACGGCTATAAAGTTTGTTTTGACCTTTTTCTCATCAAATCCCTCCGGAGAGAACCTGTAAATTACGCGGGCAAGGCCTCCCTCACTCGCAAACTCTATTTCTGAGCCATATCTCTCATTTGTCCTCTTAACCGCATCTGGGACTATTTCTTCGGTTTTATCAAGCGTTTCGTTCTCTAACCCGCGCCATCTTACGTATAAGTATTTATAGGAATCGATGGAAACTCCTTGATCGTCTGAGTTTCCACTCTTATGTGTTCAGGATCGTAATTCTCCCTTGACATCCAATGGATCTGTTTAAACCAGGCATTTTTCTTCAGTAATCCCTTTCGGGACGCATGACAACATGTAGAACCCAGGCCTGCTCCATAAATCATGCTCCTCTCCGTTCGCGTCGTGATACTTTGGTTCCCTATCATCGGGTCTTATCACATCTACGAACCACTCCTAACCAGTTAGCTCACTTATTGCCTGTGCGGCTTTCCTTCCAGCTTCTATGAACTTCTCAGCCACCTCCTCAGGAGGGCCTCCCCATACCTCGGATCCGAGCCTATCACAGGCCTTCTTGTAAGCATATTCTATCGCCCTTAAGTTCTTCTTCAACTCTTTAGGATCGAAGTCTTCTGGAGGAAAGCAGTAGGCTACCGAAAGGACTCGATCATCACGTCTATAAAAGGTAATCATTGTGCCAGCCCTTACCTCTATGTTTGACCCGAAGATGTTGTTTGCCTCCTTGACAATTTTCGAGACAATATCAACCGTATAACTCCATCAAGTGCCGCAGACGGTTCTCTTCCATCTATATAATCTAGGGTTTTACTTCTTACCACGAACACATCCTCATCAATGTTCCAGCAAACAAGGAATTGTTAGGGCCTTCTCCACCTCTTCAGCCAGCTTCGCTAGCTCCAGAACCTTCCTTATTCTTCTATCCTTGGGCATACTCTCTAGCCTGTAAAATCCCAATTCATATTGCGGCCGATGAATTATAAGCTAACGATTTGATGATGACTATAATGGCCTCAGTGTATTTTACCACCTCTGGTACAAAGGAGAAGCAAAGAACCTGATTGATAAGCTAGAGAAGTTGAGAAGACTTTCTCTTAGAATACGAGCCAATCCTGGCAAAGTTCACCACTACAAAAACTTGTTTGACCCTCTAAGGCTATAAAAAGCGAAGTAGAGAGGAAAATGATGAGATCATTAAGGATTTCAGCCGAAATCTACGCCATAAAATGGCCCTATAATCCCTTTAGAGATGTGGAAAGAATAACTGATGGCGTAGCTTTGGTTATAGACATAATTGAGGGATGTGAGTCCTTCGAGGTGGATGTGGACTTTCGACCGCAAGCACTGGACTGGATGGGGATCCACAAAGACATCTCATGCCCCTAGGTTCTGGAGGGCTCACCTTATGGTTTTAAGGCTGCTTGAGGAGTGTAAGAGGCTTGGAATTCTAGAAACTGTGCTAGATGAGGCGAAGTTTGGAAGGATAGGGGAGGAGAAGTCAAAATAGAGGTTCCTAGACAAGCAGTCAAGATCAAGGAGGAACTATGGAGCCTCTAGCATTAAAAAGGTCTGACTGAAAGAGAGTTTCCTATAGACCGTGCTCCTTCATGCTTCTCTCTACTTCAAGCTCCTCCTTTGTTCCGTAATATGCCCATTTAAGGGCCAAGAAATTCCTCTTTACCTCCTTTTGTTTGAAATTCGGCCTTATCTCACAGTAGAACAAGATCCCCTTGCCGTCCTCAAGCCACCTTACCTTTATCTCAGCCCCTATCTTATTATTGGCTCTTCTAGCCCACTTTTTTGCTACAACTAGCCCTCTCATAACATCCCTTTTCCTAGGCTTGTACGTGCACATACCACGGAACCAAAAAGGGGCCTGGTCTCAACCCTCATCTTATCAGGGTTCCATTGCTCAGGCCCATAAGATGAGTGCGAACCAGCTCCTAGCATCGAGTTCCTTTGGACTGAAACAGATTATGGGGGTATGGACTGGGATGAGGGACTATGAAACCCTTACCTTCGAAGTTTCGCACGATTCTAGCTAGGTCCCTCGGCCTTTTCACGTCCTCGTACCATTCCCAGCCCGTAATCTCGCTTATCGCCTGAGCCACCATTTTCATGACTTTCAAGCGCTCATCCGTTTTCAGGTTGAGGGAAGAGATCATTTCCTCAGCGCTTCTTTTAGCCTGTTCATTAGCTTCTCGTGTGCCCATGCCAAGGTTCTGAAACACTCACTTATCTCCTTAACATTCAGCTCACTCAGCTTGAACCTGCAGCAAAACCAAATGTCATGCTCATCTGCATTAGGCTCGAGTTTTGATTCAAAACCCCTGTTGGCTTCCTTTAAGACCTCTAAGGCTATCTTCAAAACCATTTCCTTTCCCAAGGCCCTTCGAAACAGGTCGCTACCCAGCGGAGAGATTTTTATTGAAGAGATTGATATCTCGTCCTTGCCCTTTACCCACACGATTCTACTTAAGCAACTAAGCTCCAATCTTCTCTCTAAAGGCTCCGCGTAAACGAAGTTAGAATTCATGTAGACCTTCCACTTAACTGCAGTTGATTTCTCCGCTTCTTTGCCATCCTTTTTGAACAAATTCGACAACTTCATTTGGTTCAATCTTTTTACTCTGGTCTTGCTTTGTCAAATCTCCTTGCAGATGGTCCTCTTAGAAAATTTAAGTGAAGCTTAAGGAGCTATAGCGAATCTTCGGTCTCTTTGAAGCAACAGCTGCTAATAATGCTCCACATTAATGAGAAGGGATCTTAAGCTTCCTGAGAGATTTTGCTTATCTCTAATTCAGATCGCTGAATCTGCATAGTTACTCCAATAAGATCGATAGAAACCTCTGCAGCCCGCCATTCTCTCCTTGAAAGATATTAACAAGAGTTTCAGTAGCTCCTAAGCTTTCTCTGATCTTTGAGAAATGGTTAAGCCATTAAGAATATGGCGCATGTACACGAATTCTTTTAAGGTGTGCAATAACGTGAGATGGTTAAAAGCTGAGACACCGAAAAATATAAATTTATGAGGCGAAAAAATAATTTAGAAAAACCGCCGGGGTAGCTCAGGGGTAGAGCGCCGGACACAAGAGATTTTTGCCGGACTCATAATCCTCTTGAGTTATGGGCTCGAAGGGGTGGACTCCGGAGGTCGCGGGTTCGAAGCCCGCCCCCGGCACCATTTCTCATGATTTGGACACATCTCCTG
>JAVCBX010000005.1:0-5658 GCA_037917635.1 Thermoproteota archaeon
CTTAACTGAGATCTTCGGAAGTTCCTCGATCTTGAAGTCTATGAGTGGGAAGACCACCCTTTTTGTCCAGATCTCAGTCCTAATATGATCGGTTAATGCCTTAAACCTTTCAGAATCGTCTTCCATTTGCTTCATTGCTTCCTCGAACATCTTACCCTTAGAAGGGGGAACATGATACGTCAAAGCCCTTATCAACAGCACATACCATTTCTTCTCTTGAAATCTAAAAAGGATTCCCCCTCTCAGCAAAGAAAGAAGCTCAAGATAGCGTGTTAGCGTTTAAATATCCTAATATTGATCTGACTTAGGTGCGCCTAGATGGGCAATGAGCCTAGAATTTTGGACGAAAAAACGAGAAGAACCCTAGAAGAAAGGTTTCAAGCTGAACTTGAGGAAGAGGTTCATCTGATTCTGTTTAAGGGCTTGGGAAACGATGAATATGAGGATTGGTGTGAAAGGCTTTTGAGGGAGCTTGAAGAGCTTTCAGATAAGATAAGAACCTCTGTTTATAACGTGTTGGAGAAGACGGAGCTAATCGAAAGTTATGAGATAATCAACACTCCAACCATACTGATTTCACCTGAGAAGGGCTACAAGATAAGATGTGCAGGAAGTCCAATGGGATACGAGGCCTGGTCTTTCTTAGAAACTATAATAGCCGTTTCGAAGGGAAAAAGCGGCCTTGGGTCAAGGGCAAGGGAAGTGGCGAGGGAGATAGTCAATAAGGGAATAGAGGTAAAGGCATCCGTTTTCGTTACGCCTTCTTGCCCCTACTGCCCTCAACAAGTCTTAGCTGCCAACAGGTTTGCAATTGAGGCCAAGGGCTACTTCACAGCCGAGTGCGTTGAAGCCCAGGAGAACTTCGAGCTTGCTACAAAGTTTAACGTCTCAGGAGTGCCTCATACGGTAATTTTCGTGAAAGAAAGGGGAGAATGGGTTCCAAAAAAGGATGACATTATAGGGTTAAGGCCTGAAGAGGTCTTTGCGGAGGAAATATTGGAAGCCATAGGTAAGTGAATGAAATTGGCCAAAGTGCTTCTTCTGAACGACGATGGACCCAACAGCCCACCATTCTTAGCCTTCTGGAAGGAGCTCATGAGATCTGAAATAGGAGAACTGTACGCGATAACTCCAGAGCACGAGATGAGCGCTGCTGGAAAGGGAATAACCCTTCACAAGCCCCTTAGGCTTTACAGGAGGGTAATAGAGGTAGATGGGGAGAAAGGAATCCTATACCTTACAAATGGAACTCCAGGAGATTGCGTCGTCCTTGCAATAGATCTAATAATAGGATCCAAGCCTGATTTGGTCATCTCTGGAATAAACAAAGGAGAAAACACGACGATAGACAACCTTTTCACGAGTGGAACCATAGCAGGGGCCCTTCAAGGTGTTTTAAATGGGGCGAAGGCAGCAGCCTTTTCAACCGAGATACCAATCGGAAAGTTTGATCTAGATATTGATCACTTCTACCCTCACGCTAAGATAGCTGTAAGCGTATCAAAATGGTTGATTGAGAACGAATTGCCGGAGGTCCACATGCTAAACGTGAATTTCCCTTATAGGATAACTGAGAAGACTCCAATAAAGCTAACTAGGCTTGGATGGACGAAGTTCACCAACTACGTTTTGGAGAGGCTTGACCCTAGAGGCAGGCCCTACTACTGGATAGCCAGCACCTTCAAAGATCTTTCAACAGAAGGACCCGATACAGATGTTTATGCGCTTGAGGCCGAGAAAGCAATATCTATAACCCCCATAAAAATAGATTTGAGCCTATTCACACTCGTTGAAGAGGATATCTCCTCCTTGAGGAAGTCGGCCGAAATTTCCGTTAAAAAGCTCAAAGATCTCATCTCAATCTTGGAAGAGGTCAAAAGAAAGATCTTTAGATGATGGCTTCCTCAGTCTTCTTGTCAAATATGTGGATCTTATCCAAGTTGAAAGAGATCCAAAGTTCTTCTCCCACTTTCGCTCTGAAGTCTGGCGGAGCTCTTATTTTGAACAAAGCGTCCCCAACCCTCAGATTCACGACAATATCTGATCCAAGAGGCTCTATTACATATACTTCTCCCTTTATGTGAGAATCTAGGGCCCCTCTCCTGTGTATTGAAATGTTTTCAGGCCTTACTCCGAGAACGAGCTCTGAACTGCTTGCCTTTTGCTTTATAGCGTCCTTCATCCAGTCTGGAAGTGGAATTCTAAACCCTTCCAGCTCCAAAAAGCCCTGCTCGATGAAATTACAGTCAACCAGGTTCATGGGGGGACTTCCTATGAATCCGGCAACGAAGAGATTGGAGGGACTGTTGTAGATCTCATAAGGAGTTGCGTATTGCTGTAAGATCCCATGGTTCATTACCGCAATCCTGTCGGCCATGGTCATTGCCTCCACTTGATCGTGAGTTACGTATATTGTGGTGATTTGAAGTTCCTTCTGAAGCCTCTTAAGCTCCGCCCTCATGTATACCCTTAGCTTTGCATCCAGGTTGCTCAAGGGCTCGTCCATCAAGAATACCTTTGGCTGCCTGACTATGGCCCTTCCAAGGGCTGTCCTCTGAGCCTCACCTCCGCTAAGTTGCTTCGGCTTTCTGTCAAGAAGATGCGATATCCTCAGTAACTCTGCAGTTTGCCTAACTCTCTCCCTTATTTCATCCTTAGGAACCTTTCTCAACTTCAACGGGAAAGCAATGTTCTGGAAAACTGTCATGTGAGGATAAAGGGCATAGGACTGAAATACCATCGCAACATCCCTTTCTTTCGGAGGCAAATCGTTAACAAGGGTATCTCCTATATAGATCTCCCCTTCATCGGGAGTTTCTAGGCCAGCAATGCACCTAAGCGTCGTTGTTTTTCCGCACCCAGATGGGCCCAAGAGCACAACAAATTCCTTATCCTTTACCTCCAAGGATAAGTTATTAACCGCGATAACGTCTCCAAATCTCTTGGTTAAACCTAACACTCTGACTTCGGCCATCTTTATCTAATGAGCAAACAATGAGGAAATTTTAAGCTTAACTGAAGCTTAGTGCTCTGAACCTCATGAAAATTGCGAGTGCTCTCTCCTCTCATTCTTCTCGCTTAGTATTTGAGAGCTCCTGCTGTTAGGCCCTTTACTATGTACTTCTGAGCTAGAAGGAAGAAGGTAAGGCTCGGTATTATTGTGTAGATCCCTCCTGCGCATATGTAGTTCCAATAGATGAGCTCATCTCCCACAAAGTAGTATATGCCGACCGTAATAGGCTTGAGCTCATCCGAGTGTATGAAGAGATAAGGCGCGAAGAACATGTTCCAGGCCCACATGAAGGCTATTATGGCCGTTGCAAAGATGCTAGTTGCAGCTACGGGCAGAACTATCCTGAAAATGGCTCCAGTCCTTGAAGTCCCATCTACGAGAGATGCATCAACCAATTCACGTGGAAATGAGTCGAAGAACCCCTTTAATATCCAAACCGTTAGAGGATAGCAAAGGTAAATCGCAAACAACATGGCAGAAGTCCTCGTGTTGATCAGATTTAGCTTCATTAACAACAAGTAAAATGGAAGCAGCAGGGACATTGGAGGTATCGTTCTAGTGAAGAGAAATAGACCCAATGCGATCCTGCTTCCCTTATATGGGTAAAGGCTCAGGCCGTAAGCTGTGAATATGGCAACCACGATGACGATTAGGGTTGAAGTTAGGCATATGTACAGGGAATTCTTGAGATATGTAGGAATTGGAGCGCTGTTCCAAGCCTCCTTCATTATATCAAGGGTGAACTCCTCTGGCAAATAGGTTGGTGGATATCTGAGCGCTTCTGAAAATGGTTTGAATGCTGTAACAAACATCCAAAAGAAAGGTATTAATAAGAAAAGTGAAATTACGCTAACCACTAAATAAGGGGTCAACTTGTGGTCTAAAATGCTTACTACGATCTTTCTAACACTCATTTAGATCACTCCCTCTTCATGGTGTAGTATATGAAGACAAATCCCACTATGAAAGTTAGGATTATTAGAACTACGCTTCCAGCGGCTGCCAGGCCAAAATCCAAGAACTTGTAGATGTAATCGAAGATATAAGTGCCGAGAACGTAGGTAACCTTTCCTGGCCCACCGCCTGGGGTCATGGAATAAATGACATCAACGGATCTAAGGGAAAACATAAGCGTTATTAGAACGCCAATAAGCATGGGGCGTTTAACCATTGGTAACGTTATGTGCCAGAAAGTATCTATGCAGTCAGCTCCATCGACCTTTGCCGCATCGTAAAGATCTTTTGGAATTGCCTGCAAGCCAGCTAAGGTCAATACTGTCATGAAGGGAATGCGTCTCCAAGAATCAGCAATAATAACGCCCAACATAGCAAGGCTGGGGTTTGAAAAGATGTCCAAGGGCTCTTTCGTCAATCCTAGTCTAGTTAGCGTGTAAGGAATCACTCCAAAGGCTGGATTGAATATCCAAGCCCAAATAAAGCCAGAAAGGATCATAGGCACAGCCCAAGGCATAATTACCAAAGATCTGAAGAAGCCCATGAACCTCTCTATCCTGTTTAATGAGAGGGCTAGGGTTAGACTTATTATAAGGGTTAAGCTAGTGGATCCAAATCCAAAAATAAGTGTGCGCTTTAACGCTTGCCTGAAGATGGGGTCTCTAAAAAGCTCTTTATAATTTTCGAACCCGCATGGTGTTACTGGATGTATGTTGTCATATCTTAGAAAGCTGAGGTTAAATACGTAAACAAATGGGATTAATACCCAGAGAAGAAGGAGGATTAATCCAGGTATTGAAAGTATCATTCCATACGTGGGGTTGTTAACCCTTATTCTCATCTCTCCTCGACCCAAGGGAACGGTACAATTTATTATAATTTTCCAAATTGCTAGAAGGAGAATTGATTTCCCTTTTCATGATAAAAAAGGGGAAAGAGGGAGGTCTTTATGCCCCGGGTGAAATGTATTTTTGAGCTTCCTCGATCGCAGCTTTTAGAGCCTCTTCTGGATCCATTTCTCCTAATCCTGCTTTTGCAAGATATTTTGCGAGTATCTCCGAGACATAAGCAGCTCCTGGAGGCAACGCCTCTATCCTTGCCGTCTTAGCTGAAGCAGCTCTGATCTCAGGTATCGTTATTCCCTGCTCTATGGGTTCAGGGCACCCATACTTCTTTGCAACCTCTCTTGCAAGGGCCCAGTTAACCTTCTCTCCGGTTTGTATTCCAGGATCCTCGTAGGTGGCTGGCAAGAAAGCATCGTTACCCTCCACTACAAGCTCATACATGCACGCCTCCTTGCTCCTGTAGAAGTCAAGGAAGAGCATTGCCGCAGCTATGTGCCTGTCATCGGCATAAGGATTGATCACGTACAAGTCGAAGTTTATGTAACCTATCCTGAACTCGTCTGGCATGGTTTCGTCCCACTTGGGAGGAGGAACTGCGGCCCAATCATCAGCTACTTCGGGGAATTCAGCCCATTTCACGGCATAGACGGAATATCCTAAGCACATAGCAGCCTTGCCCATTCCGAAGTGAGTGTGATACTCCTTCCATCCCCAGCCAAAGACCTCTGGAGGAGCTATGTCCTCCCTAACCATTCTAACTAAGTAGTTCCAAGCATTCTTGAACTCCGGACTATCCAAGTTCCAGGTTCCATCCGGTTTGAGAACCCTCCCTCCCTGAGAATAAAC
>JAVCBX010000079.1:0-5585 GCA_037917635.1 Thermoproteota archaeon
TGGGAATCCTCAGGCATTCTAGCTGGTGTGTACAAACTTCGGCGCAAAGTTTATATAGAGTTTTATACTTTTGTATTTCTGTATGTCAGTAGAATTGGATGAGCTTAAGAAACTCGTCGAAAGGCTTGCAATGGATGTCGAAGAGCTTAAGAGGGCCAGAAAGGAGGAGCGTAAAGCAGTCATTAAAGAGGTTGCCAAAGTAATCCCAGAAGATTTTGTTGAGAGCATTTTGAGGGTTTTGGAAGCTAAACTTGGTGATAAGCCTGAGGGCGGCTTAATACTGATAAGCGGGATTGAGCGTAAGGGAGGCAGGACAGTAGACTCTTTTTTGTCAGCAATAGACCTTGAAGACGCGATAAAATGTCTACCTTCTAAAATAGCTAGGCTCATGGGATCCTTCTCAAGTGAAAACAGGATTCGCATAATGCAGAGCCTTCTCAAAGGCATTAAGACCTCATCTGAGCTATCGGAAGAGACTGGTTTGGAAGGTGGACAACTGTACCATCATTTGAAGGAGCTAATGATGGCTGGCTACGTTCAAGCAGTTGAGAGGGGCAAGTACGCTTTAACCTCCAATGGCTGCATTGCCATAAGGACTATCGCATGCCTAGCCTCAATTCCTGGGATGACCGCCCTTGCACCTGAAGAGATTGAGCTTGAGCAGTAATTCTCTCTTCCCCCTTTTTTTATATTTGTGGCCATCTTAAGTAGCCCCCTCCTCTTTTCACAAATGTTAAGGCTTGAGCTGAACTATGCACTAGATTTACCAGATTCATTTTACTTAGTACTCGCAACTCTGAAAAATAATTCCCAAGCTGCTGAAGTTTTATTATGCTGACCATTCGTTAGATTTGAACAAACTTGGATCCCCTTAAAGAGGTTAAATCCGCCTTTGCTCAAGCTCTATCTGGCCTAATAAAGGATTTATATTCGATAGAAGCCAAGGTCACAGTATCCAAGGTTCCTAACTTTAATTTAGGGGATCTGGGCTCCCCAATTGCCTTTGAACTGGCTAAATTCGTGAGAAAATCACCCAATGAAATAGCAATTCAGCTATCAAGTTCTTTGAACGTTTCTTCAATACCTTACGCTGCATCTTCAGAGGCAGTGGGAGGATTTATCAACCTCAGTCTCGATAGAAAGAGCTTTGCTGAAGCAGTATTAAAAGCTGCAATTCAACTAGGGTCAAAATTCGGTTCCTCAAAAATAGGAGAGGACAAAGTAATGGTGGAGCACACAAGTGCAAATCCAGTACATCCGCTCCACGTTGGTAGCGGAAGAAACGCGGTGATAGGGGATACCTTCGCAAACATCCTTGAAAGGCTTGGGTTTGAGGTTTCAAGGCATTACTTGGTGAATGATAGCGGGAGACAGGTTTCTTTACTCGTCTATGCTAAGTCAAAGCTTCCAGAAGCAAAAGTTGTGGGGAAGCCCGATCATTGGTACGGAATCCTGTATGCAGCATGCAACTGCATAATCGAGCTCAAAAGGAAGAGAGGTGGGGAGGCTGAAGAATGGAAGGAAGCCCTCGAAGAACTAAGGAAAAAAGCTTCCGAGCTAGTAAAAAGGCTTGAGGAGGAAATAAGCATGGATGAGGATCCAGAAGCGGTGATATCTGAGCTTAACAAGAGGTACCAGCGAGGAGATGATGTCGTGAAAGCTATGTTTCGCGAAGTAACCGAAGCTGTTATGGAGGGATTTAAGCAAACTCTAGAGAGGTTAGGGATAAAGCACGATGCCTATGACTGGGAAAGCGAGCTCATTTGGGGAGGATGGATAGAAAAGGCCCTACAAAGGCTGAAAAAGTCGGGGTACCTTGAGAAGGAGGATGGAGCTTATTACGTGAACTTGATCAAAGCTGCAGAGGAGAGGGAAGACATAAGGAGGATCCTTGGAGGAGATATTGAGGAGATAGGGACGAAGATGCCCCCAGTCTACTACCTAAGCAGGTCCGACGGAACCTGGCTTTACACCGGCACAGATGTGGGTTACTCCCTCTACAAGCTCGAGGGATTGAAGGAGGACAGGGTATACAACGTGATTGGAGTGGATCAGAAGCTTGCTCAGCTCCAGCTAAGAGCAGCTCTGGCTTTAATGGGCATCGATCCGAGCAGGCTGATCCACTTCAGCTATGAGTTCGTGGACCTCCCAGAGGTGAAGATGAGCGGAAGGCGGGGAAGATACGTAACCATAGACGAACTGCTGGATGAGGCGAAGAAGAGGGTTAAAAACCTCTTGAAGGAGAAGGTTGGCGTAAAAGAGGAAGAAATTGAGGAGATAGCTGAGAAAGTCGCGGTTGGCGCGATAAGATTTGCCCTGATAAACGTCGTACCCACAAAGAAGGTAGTTTTCACGTGGGACAGGGTTCTAAACCTCCAAGAGAACAGCGGTCCATTCATTCAATATGCATACACGAGGACTAGGGGGATACTCAGAAAGGCCGGGAAAGTTCCAGAGGAATTCGATCCCTCTCATTTGAGGGAAGAAATTGAATTAGAGCTCATCTACAAAATTGCTGAGCTTCCGGAGACTATAAGAAATTGCTACTGGCTCATGCGTCCTGACATACTTGCACAATACGCTAACGACCTTGCTACACTCATAAACAAATTCTACGAGAGGTGTCCAGTAATAGCTGCTCCAAAGGAAGTTAGGAAAGCAAGGCTTGCTCTTGTAATGGCGGCTTCGATAGCATTGGGAAATGCTATGGACATCTTAGGTATTCCTAGGCTGGAAAAGATGTGAAAGATAGGGGCTAAGTTCGACCTTAAAAGGAGCGAATAATCCCGTCATCTGATCTGTGCTCTTACATCTTCTGGTATGGGATTTTCGTAAAGTAAGTTATCAGCTAGCCCACCCGATGATTCCGCTTTAGCCTGTCCTATGATGTTTCTGTGAGATTTATCGAAGGATCCAATTAGCATGTGCTCATCCTAATACGAAGCCAGTGGTTAAGTCAAAAAAGCTCTTCAAGCGTTATCAATGAACCACAGAGGTCATCTAATTGCTCATAAATGAAGCGAATGGGCAAAAGGAAATTAAAATGTAGTTGACTTATCAATCCAGAAGTTCCAAAAGCCTGGAGATTTCGCCGTAAAGTACAAGTTTTTATTAATTCAGAGAACGAACAAAGGGGTTTAACTCGGTGGTGGGAATGAAAAGATCCGCCAGAGTTTCGCCCATTGCCCTTATAATTGTCCTCGTCCTTTTGATAGCTGGCGTCTCCGTCCTTTTTATCAGGAGACCTAAGGAGGCTCCAACTCCAACACCCACTCCAACGCCTTCTACTCCAGCTCCAACACCACAGCCAACTCCTTCTCCATCACCGTCTCCTCCTGAGACTCCAGAGGTCCCTTCAGAGTTGAAGGAAGTGTATAAGGGCTTCATGTCCTTGAAGAAGGGGGACTGGGTTGAGTGGAAGATATACGTCGATGAAAATGTAACTATAATGAGATATGTGTACGCTGGGGAGGATGTTATAGACGGGGAGCCTTGCGTTGGAATCGAGCTCTACGGAGAGGTTTCGGGCGATGTTGTTGCGGTTCAATGGTGGATCTCCAAGGAAAGGAATTTGCCAGTTAAGGCATTTATTGAGACGGAAGGAGGCGTATTCGTCATAAAATACGAGTACATTATGATTGGTGTCAAAGGTCCAAAGCCAGAGCATGAAACTCCCGAATTGTATCGGCCTGAAAACATAGTGCATTACGAGATCGGCACGTTCACGACCGAGACCGGGAAGACCGTCAGGGTGGTAAAGGTGCTTACTCTTGTTGCGGGATACGAAAAACCAAAAGAAGATTGGGTTAGCAGTGAAGTGCCCTTCGGGCTGGTGAAGATAGTGGATCCCACTGGAAAGGTACAGATGGAGCTCAGAGACTTTGGAAGCGGAGCGAAGCTTCAAATAACCAAGGAGGAAAGGGAGAAGGCCAAACCTATTCCTGGCGTTTACCCGTGAAGCGAATTAAATTGATTAAACCGATATTAGCTCATCAGAACGGAATTCAACGGGACACTTGGGCCCTGACATAGTTCACGACCCGCGCGTAGGTCAAGATTTTATGATCTCAAGCCCTCCATAACCTGGTGGAATGGATGGTTAAAGGAAAGGAAGGTTTCATCTGGCTTCTCTTGCTTTTATCCGTGGCGGTGATGGTTGCCATACTCATAGGAGTCTTGATAGGACCTATAATGCCAGGAATGATGGGATTCGGATGGGGGTTCATGTGGCTAACCCCTCTCGCTTTCCTCATCCTAATAGGGATAGGCCTTCCTAACCCGTTGAGAAAATAGAAAGGCCTTCTACCAGCGAAGTCTGAGATGCCCCTAGGAATAGCCTTGTGATCTGGAAAAGGAACGGCTGTAGAGAGTAGACTATACCTATTTGTTGAATAGACAGATCTTCCTCCCTCATCAGGATTGGTAATATTGTAGAAAGCGCTTCACCTTGCACCATGTAAATCGACTGGATTGTAAGAGCCCCAAGTTCTCCTTTCCTACCTCCATTCTTTTTCTTGCCTTGGAGTAAGTTCAATCGATATATCGTTCACTAGCATAGAATTTTGCTTTAAAACCTTAAAAATACCTTCTTGAGGAATTCTTATCAGAATCCTTGTTGTTTAACTATTTTCATCGGTTTTAACCCTTAGCTCACTGAAATCTCCTTAACGAACTCCTTCACCAGTAAGATCGTGTTTCTGAGATCATCTACATGCGTGATTGAAGCGGGTCCATGAATGTACCTACAAGGAACAGCCACGGTTCCGCTGGGCACTCCAGCTTTCGTCAGATGAATGGCACCAGCATCCGTACCACCTGTTGGGACTTTCTTGAACTGGAAGGGTATTGACTTCCTTCTTCCTACCCTAACAAGGGTCTTCAAAACCTTCGGATGGGTTATTGTGGTCCTGTCAACTATGGTTATCACTGGACCTCCCTTTAGCTTTGCTGACATCATGTGGGCCTTAGTTCCAGGAACATCCGCTGCAAAGGTTCCTTCCAATGCAAGGGCGTAGTCTGGCTCAACTTGCCAAGCTGCTGTTCTAGCTCCCCGAAGGCCAACTTCCTCTTGAACCGTTCCTACAGCTACGAGATTGTAGGGGGAGTCCTTTAATGCCTTGAAAACCTCTGCAAGCACCGTACAACCGGCCCTGTCGTCGAAAGCCTTTCCCCTAACATAACCTCCTCCAAGCTCCTCAAAACTAACGTCAAAAACTCCAGTTGTCCCCACTTCCACTCCCTTCTCCAGGACCTCTTCCGCGCTTCCTGCACCCACGTCTATGAAAAGCTCCTCTATTGGCAGTACCTTCTTCCTCTCCTCTTCCTTCATGAGATGAGGTGGCTTTGTCCCTATTATGCCTTTAACGAGACCCCTTTCTCCCTTAAGAAGGATCCTTTGTCCTGGCATTATGTTGGTGGTTATGCCTCCAAGCGTGTGGAAACGAAGGAAGCCCTCCTCCTCTATGAAGGTTACGAGGAAGCCTACTTCATCCATGTGGGCTGCAAGCATCACTCTTGGGTAACTTTCCTTCCCGTGATGGTAGAAGAAGATGTTTCCAAGCCTGTCCACTTTAACTTCATCGGCT
>JAVCBX010000069.1:0-5494 GCA_037917635.1 Thermoproteota archaeon
CTAGGCGAAATACCTGGAGTCGTAGCCTATGTTGGATGCGCCAACTTCCCTAATGGTGGCAGAGAAGTTGCAATGATGGCTAGAGAGTTCGCTAGAAGAGGCTACATAGTGACCCTTTCAGGATGCTCAGCCATGGTTGCAGCTTACGTCAAGAACGAAGAGGGTAAGACGCTCTATGAGCTTTATCCAGGGGATTTCGATGCAGGATGCCTTGTTAATGTTGGATCTTGTGTTGCAAACTCCCATATAACGGGTGCAGCCATAAAAATTGCAAATATATTTGCAAAGAGACCACTAAGGGCTAACTACATGGAGATAGCTGATTACATCCTCAATAGAGTCGGAGCTGTAGGAATAGCTTGGGGTGCAATGTCACAGAAAGCGGCTTCCATAGCTGCTGGTTGCTGGAGACTTGGAATTCCAGTGATAGTTGGTCCTCACGGATCAAAGTATAGGAGGATGTTGCTTGGAAGAAGGGAAAGGGAAGAGAACTGGTACGTTTATGATGCAAGGACTGGAAAGAAGGTCTATGTTGGTCCAGTCCCTGAACACCTTTTCTATGCAGCCGAAACTAAGGAGGAGGCAATGGTTATGGCAGCAAAGCTTTGCATGAGAGCAAATGACACTTCAAAGGGCAGAGCAATAAAATTAACCCACTACATAGACCTTTACAAGCGCTTCTATGGAAGAATGCCCGAAGACATTCACTTATTCATTAGAAGAGTTGCAGACATTCCAATAACGATGAAAGACGAGATCTTGGCAGAACTTAAGAAGAAAGGATGGAAGGAGATGGAGATCCCAGATCCAACTCTGTTAGAGGAAATGATAAGGGTGAGTTAGGCATGATAAGGGCTGAACCATGGCAAAAGGCTGAGATTCCAGGGCCTCTTAAAGCCCTTATAATTGAGAAGCCCAGAACGGCGGCTGGAATAATTAGGCACGCTAAGAGACCTATAATGATCTTCGGTTCTAAGATATTTGAAGTGTCCTCTGACGAGCTTATCAAAGCTTTAATTCAAATTTCACAGAAGATAAATGCAGACGTTGTTGTGACTGGAGGACTTATCAAGAAGTTCGATTCTAGAGGATACAAAGGACTTTACTCGATGCCAGCTATGGAACTTGCGGACAGGCTTAGGGATAAAGAATGGGAGGGCTTAGATGGAAAAGGAAATTATGATTTAGCCATATTCATAGGCTTTCGTTACTACTATGCTTGGCTAATTTTATCTGGACTAAAGCATTTTGCCAGAGATAACTTTAAGACATTGAGCTTGGATCCCTATTATCAACCACATGCAACGTTCTCCCTCTACAACATGAAGCTGGATGAGTGGAACTCTTACATACTTGCAATTAGAGATTCCTTGTAGGTGATTAAAGTGTCAATGTTTGAGGATATCCCAGTTGACGTGGGAGTCATATACGAGGGAGAGAGAATAAGAAAGGCCCAAATGTATGTGGAGCTAGGAGGTCCTAAGGTAAAGTACAAGTTCGAGCTTGTGAGAGTAAAGGGGCTGAACGAGGTTGAAGACGGCAAAGTAACGATAATAGGTCCAGATCTAAACGAACTTGAGGAGGGAGGAAGGTATTCGTTCGCCATCTACATAGAGGTGGCTGGAAAGCAGTTAGAGAAGGATCTAGAAGGGGTCATAGAGAGGAGGATACACGAGTACACCAACTACATAGAAGGAGTGATGCACTTAAACCAGAGATACGATATCTGGATAAGGATAAGCAAGAAGTCATTCAAAAAGGGCCTTAACTCCTTCAAAATAATTGGAAAGGTACTTGCAAGGCTTTTCAAGAGCGAGCTTCCCATAATAGAGAAGATCCAAATAACCTTCATAACGGACCCTGAGGAGGTCGAAAGGAGGTACCATGAGGCTCTTCAAATATATGAGGCAAGGGATGCAAGGGCAAGAGGTCTTAAGGATGAAGAAGTTGATCTTTTCTACGCTTGCGCCCTTTGCCAATCCTTCGCTCCAACTCACCTTTGCATAATAACGCCGCAGAGATACGCCAATTGCGGAGCCATAAGCTGGTTCGATGCTAGGGCATCAGCAAGGATAGATCCAAAGGGACCCATCTTTCCTATAGAGAAGGAGGAGTGCTTAGATGAGCTAAGAGGAGAGTACACTGGGGTCAACGAGGCGATAAGAAAGAAGACTCTAGGAGCAATACAGAGGGTTTGGATATACTCTGCCTTCGGCTATCCTCACACCTCCTGCGGTTGCTTCGAAGCAGCTGCGTTCTACATTCCAGAGGTAGATGGCTTCGGAATAGTTCACAGGGGCTTTGATGGGGTTGCAGTCAACGGGCTGAGCTTCACTACGATTGCTGACTCAACGGCTGGAGGAAGGCAGGTGGATGGGTTCCATGGAATATCCATCGAGTACATGAGATCTCCAAAGTTCCTTCAGGCCGATGGAGGATGGAGCAGAGTCGTTTGGGTTCCTTCCGAGGTGAAGGAAAGGGTCAAGGACTTCATACCTCCAGATCTGGTTGATAAAATTGCGACTGAGAAGGAGGCAACGAATATAGAAGAGCTTAAGGAATTCTTGAAGGAAAAGGGGCACCCTGTAGTCTCAAGATGGAAGGAGGAGGTTGTAGTAGAGGTTCCTGCTGAGGAGACTGCCTCCAGAGAAGAAGTAGAAATGTTGCCCGCAATAGCCCCAGAAGCCATAACAATAGGCACAGGGGGATTCAGAATAAAGTTAGAGAACGCTAAGATCTACATAAAGAAGGTAACGATAAAGAAGGTGTCCTCTCATGAAAGAAGAGGAAAAGGAGATTGAAGATCTCTTAGCATCTCTAATAGGTAAAGAGCTTGCTAAAGCCCTTAGTCAGCTTGGAGATGTTGAATTAGAGCTTGAGGACGTTGAGATCGATGTTGAGAAGCTTGAACTGATCTTCAGGCCAGGAATGCTCATTCCTAAACCCGCAGTTCCAAAGAAGCCAAAAGTTCTGCTGAAGGAGAAGTTCAAGCCACCAAAGGAGGAGTGGCTTGGAAGGGTTGTAGAGGTTAAGATAGGGGCTACGAGGAGCGAAGGAGGGACGAGGGATAGCGTAGTCGTAATAGGAGGGGAGACGGCTCCTCCATACCATCTCTTCATGGAAAATCCTCCTAACCCACCAGTAATTGCCATGGACATTTTTGACATGAAAATAAGCCTTCCAAAGGCGATAAAGAAGCACTATGAGGAAGTTATGGAGGATCCTGCAGAATGGGCCAGGCTCAATGTGGAGAAGCACCATGCAAAGGTGATAAACCTACACTTAGTGAGCGTGGATCCTCTTCTAAAGGACACCACCCCTCAACAAGCAGCTAAAACTGTGGAAGAGGTTCTTCAAGCAGTTAAGGTTCCTCTTTGCGTCGGAGGCTGTGGAGATCCGGTAAAGGACTTGAAAGTTTTCGAAAAAGTGGCTGAGGTAGCCCAAGGGGAGAGGATCCTGATAAACTCAGTTACTCTAGACATGGACGTTAAAAGGGCGGCTGAGATAACCAAGCAATATGGCCATGCCATCATAGCCTTCACCTCAATGGATCTTAACAGGGCAAGGGAACTGAACAGAAAGCTTTACGATTATCTCCCAAAGGAAAGCATAGTAATGGACACTACCACAGCTGCTGTGGGCTACGGCATAGATTATGCGTTTACCGTCATGGAAAGGGCAAGGCTAGCGGCTTTAATGGGAGATGAAGAGCTTCAGCATCCACTTGCAGCAGCAGCTTCTAACGCCTGGGCTGCGAGGGAAGCTTGGATAAAGCTTCCTCCTGAGTGGGGACCAAAGGAGCTTAGGGGTCCAATTTGGGAGGCTCTAACTGCAATAACCCTGTTGCTTGCAGGCGTGGACTACTTCATGATGGTTCACCCCGTTGCAGCCGAGCTCACTCGAAAGGTTATAGATGGACTCGTAAAAGGAAGAAAGGAGATTCCTGAAGAAGTATATGATTGGATAAGCGCGGAGGGATAGAAATGGCTGTTTCATTAAGTCCAACGGAGGTATATCAGTATCTTCCAAGGACTAACTGTGGTGAGTGCGGGGAAGCCACTTGCATGGCCTTTGCGGTCAAGTTGGTAAATAGAGAGGCTTTCTTGCACCAATGCCCTCCACTTACTAGGCCGGAGTATAAAGAAAACTTTGAGAAACTTTGGGAAATGCTTAAGCCACCAGTAAGGGAGATAGAGCTCAGATCAAACGGAAGATCGGTGAAGTTTGGTGGGGAATACGTTATGTTCAGGCACGAGTTAACCTACATGAATCCAGACCCCATAGCAATAGATGTTGCCGATACAATGACTCAGGAAGCGCTAGTTGAAAGGGTGAAGAGGATAAGTGAGTTGAAGTATTACTACATTGGAAAGGACATCTGCCTAGATCTTGTAGCGGTAAGATGCGTTAGCAAGGACCCGGAGATCTTCAGAAAGGCGGTTAAAACCGTTAGAGAAAACACGGATATGCCCCTAATCCTGTGCTCCTTCATTCCAAATACCATAGAATCTGCGCTTAAAGAGCTTGAAGGAGAAAGACCTCTTATTTACGCTGCCAATAAGGAAAACTGGGCTGATATGGCTGAAATAGCATTAAAGCATGATTGTCCTCTTGCCATATATTCCCCTGGAGATCTAGACAACCTAGTTTCCTTAACAAAAACCCTTAAGGAATACGGAGTGGAAGATCTGGCCCTAGATCCTGGAACTTTTTCTGGACCCTACCTTCATCACACCATAAATAACTTCACCATGCTCAGATGGAAGGTCTTTAAGGAAGAGGATGAATCAATAGGTTATCCGTTAATAGGCTCCACAGCTGCATGCTGGCTCGCTTCTGATGGGGATGAACTTGCCAAGAACCTTTGGGAGGCATGCGTTGCTGCATCTTTAATCATTAGGTACGCAGACTTGCTTATAATGCACAGCTTGGAGGGGTGGGTGCTTTTGCCTCTCCTAATGCTTAGGGAGAACATCTACACCGATCCTAGGAAGCCAGTTTCCGTAGAACCTGGGCTAAGGAAGATAGGAGAGCCTGACGAGAACTCCCCGGTCATGATAACCACCAACTTCGCCCTGACTTATTACACAGTTCTCTCCGATTTAAACATGACTTTCTCTGTCCACTTACTACATGAGAATAAGCATTTATGTAGGTGTTTTTTCTATCTCTATGTTTCCTGATATGTAAACTGGATATCCAAATCGCACATCCTTATCTAATTATATTTTCCCTCAAGTATAGGGTATTTAAGGTGGAGAGAATCTTATGCAACATTTTTAATCTCCAACCATGGAACTTCTATAACTTCTTTATCTCTTTTTCCAGCGTGTCTCTCTCTAAATAGATGTTTCCCTAATCTTTCTCCATGATCAGCAGTAATAACATATTTTGCTGGGATAGATTCCACAATTATACTTACATATCGGAGCGCAAGCCTTATTTCATCTTTGTAAATCTCTTTGATGCCTTCCCGGTTGCGACGGTCCCGTAT
>JAVCBX010000142.1:0-5448 GCA_037917635.1 Thermoproteota archaeon
ACAGAAGGGAGCTAATAAATAGGATAATGATGAGGGAGAGCTTTGACAAAGCAATCGAGCTTCTTAATGAGGAGAGAAAGAGGATTGAAGGGACTGTAAAAATTCCAGGGGAGCTTAAAAGGGCAAGAGAAAGGCTTGAGCAGCTTAAGCAGATGTTAGAGGAATATAAGAACAGGGAAAGGGAGCTCGAAAAAGTCCTTAAAGAGATTAAGATCCTAAAGGGACCGGAGGATCAGGAGGGCTCGATAGCACAAGCTGAGCAGATGGTAAGGGAACTCGAAACCAAGCTTTCTTCCCTAAGAGAATATAATAGATACCTTGAAGAGAAGAGAAGGCTTGAATCCGAGCTTAGTTCCTGTTATAAAGGGCTTAGGACCTTAGATAAAGCTATGGAGGAGAAAAGAAGGAGGCTTTCAGAAATAAAGGAGGAAATCCGCCGCAGGAAGGCCTTTGAGCGGGCATCGATCAGGTTAAGGGAAATAAGAGAAATTGCAGATTCAAAGGAGCAAGAGGCAAGAAGATCTGAGAGATTGGCAAGACCTCTTGAGTTCCTCGGGATTCTGTTTACCTCACTCGGAGTTCTGCTCTTGCTACTGCAGGGATTTGAGCACATAGCAACCTTATCCATAGGGCTTGTGATTGCACTTTATGGGGTCCAATTGCACGCTAGGGCTGGTCAATTAAGGAAAGATAGGGCAGATCTACTTGAAGAGGCCAGAGAACTAGGAGCTGCTGCAGAGAAGTTCAAAGAGCTTGAGAAGTTCCTAGATGAGGAGGAAAGGCTAATCGCTGAGATAAAGAGGCTTGAGGAGGAGAAAAAGGTAGCTTTAGAAGAAATTAACGGAATTAGATCTTCTTTAAACTCATTAGTAGAACCTGAGCTTCCTTCTGAAGTTCAAGAGTTCTCACAAGATATCTTGGACGATTTAGAGGAAAGATCAAGGAAATGGACGCAGGAGTTGGGCAACAGGAGGGGTCAGCTGAAGCAGCTGGAGGAGAGGTTAGAGAACATAAGGGAGTACCTGAGAAGGAATACTGGACTGGAGGAGAAAATTGAGGAGCAGGATAAAAAGATCAGAGAACTGGAAGAGAAGTTAAACACCATAAAGTATGCGATAAAACTCCTTGAGGAGTCGGCAGAGGCCTCTAGAAGGGCGGTGGTGCCCGCTGTTAGCGAAGGCATGTCCACCATACTGCCGGTTATAACGCTAAATAGGTACTTGGCGGTGGCTGTGAACGAGAGCTATGATGTCTTCGTTTACGATTCAAACGCAGGGGAATACAAGGAGCTACGTTCATTTAGCGGGGGGACTCAGGATCAGATTCTGCTTGCAATGCGCCTTGCCTTTACCCTATCTCTCGTTCCAAGCATAAGGGGAACGCATCCAGAATTCCTCTTCCTCGACGAGGTTTTAGCATCGAGCGATTCTGAGAGGAGGGAGAAGATCATGGAGCTAATGGCCAGAAACCTCAAGAAGTCATTCAAGCAGGTAATAGTGATAAGCCACCAAGAGGATGTCCTAAAGTACGCTGACAGCAAGGTGGAGATGAGAAACGGCTTCATTGAGAGGGTTTCAACCTCCTAACGAAATAATTTTAGCTGGCTCCAATGGCTTGGCTTGAGGCATGATCCCAGCGATATACAAAAAGCTGTGCCCTGGCTACGAACTTGACCTTATCACACACAAGCCAGACGAGAGATGCGTTCCTGAAAGGGAGCTCGGAGAACTCATTGATTTAAGCGAGGAGTTCTTCTCATTCTTTGAGAAGTGCACAGGTTTCAAGCTTTGGGAGGCTCAAAGGTGTTGGGCTAAGAGAGTGCTTCAGAAGCAAAGCTTCGCAGCAATAGCCCCAACTGGAATAGGGAAGACTGTTTTTGGAATAGTAATGTCCCTTTTTCACTCAAGCAGGGGCTGGGGAAAGAGCCTGATCCTAGTCCCAACCGTGCTTCTAGTCAAGCAAGTTGAGGAAAGGGTCGTCGCCTACTCAAAGAGGGGAGGAGTTGGGCTAAAGGTATTGGCTTACGGGGGGGTTAAAAGCGACAAGGAGAGGGAGAAGCTTCTTGAAGCCATTAGAAAGGGGGATTTTGACATCTTAATCGCAACATCCCAATTCCTTGCTAGGAGATTTGATGTAATTTCTAATAACGAGTTCTCGTTCATATTCGTCGACGATGTCGACTCCTTGCTTAAGAACTCGAAGAACGTGGATAGGATCCTTTTGATGCTTGGATTCCCCCCTAGCGCGATTGAATCCGCATTGAGAGGAAGGGATTTGGAGGAAATAGAACCTAAAGGGGTTGTAATGCTTTCTTCTGCCACCGCAAAACCTGGAAAGAGGGCAATTCTTTTCAGAAGGCTTCTCGGCTTTAACATCGGGATCCTCAGGGAGGGCATGCTTAGGAACGTCGAGGATATAGAGGTTCCAACCAAGAAGGTGGAGGTTTTGGTTAAAATACTTAAGGAAATGGGGAATGGGGCTCTCATATACGTTCCAAAGCTTGAAATGACTGATGAAATTTTGGACGCCCTCAATTCCATTGGAATAAAGGCTGAGAAGGTTTCTGGTTGGAAGGAGACGAGCATTCAATCCTTCGCATTCGGGAAGCTCGACGCCCTAATAGGAGCTGCAAAGCCCTACGGAGTGCTAGTAAGAGGACTTGATCTTCCGGAGAAGGTAAGATATGCTGTATTTTATGGGGCTCCCTACTTTGAGTTCTCGCTTGAGAGTCTTGAGAAGGCAAGTTCGAAGTCAATTGGAGCTTTCCTCTCGGCCATTTCCCCACTTCTTGGAGAAGAGTCGAGGCTGCTCTCCTTAAAGCTTAGAAGGGGAAGTTTCACGGAAGAAGACCTGCTTAAAGCGAAATCCATCCTTAGGAAAGTCCTATCCGATGAGGAGCTTTTGAAGAAGCTCTCGGATGTTGGGGACATCGTAGTAGAGAAGAGGAATGGCGTGAGGATCTTACTCCCAGACATAAGGACATACATTCAGGGATCTGGCAGGACTTCAAGGCTATTCCCGGGAGGTCTATCAAAAGGAGCATCCTTCCTAATGGAGGAAGGACCTCTTCTGAATGCATTTATGAGGAGAGCAAGCGTTTACGAGATAGACTTCAAACCAATTAGGGAAGTAGACCTGAATTCCTTGCGTAAGGAGATAGATGAGGACAGAAAGAGGATCAGGGAATCTAAAGAAACATTATCGAGGGAATTCATGCCTAAGACAGTTCTTTTCGTCGTCGAGAGCCCAAATAAAGCTAAAACTATAGCTAACTTTTTTGGAAGGCCAGGAAGGAGGAACATAGAGGGCTTACCGGCCTACGACTTCTCAACGGGCAACTTGCTGGTCACTGTGGTTGCAACTGGGGGGCACATAGTTGACCTCTCTACTAGAGAGGGCTATCATGGAGTAGCAATCGAGGACGACCTCTTCGTACCAATTTATTGCACAATTAAGAGGTGCTTATCCTGCGGATACCAGTTCACCGATGGAGAGACGTGTCCAATCTGCAATTCGAGCGAGATAGCTGACTCTGAGAGAGTTCTTCGCATCCTGAGGAGGCTCGCATTCGAGAAGGAGAGGGTAATCATAGGGACAGACCCGGACGTTGAGGGCGAGAAGATAGCCTGGGACGTTGCCTCACTAATAAGGCCCTTCTCAAAGGAGATTTTTAGGGCTGAGTTCCACGAAGTCACGAAATCTGCCATAATAAGGGCACTTTCAGAGCTTAAGGAGATATCAGAGGACAGGGTTAGAGCTCAGATAGTTAGGAGGATTGAGGACAGGTGGATAGGTTTCGAACTGAGCCAAGTCCTGCAGAAGATCTTTAAGAGGAGAAATTTATCGGCAGGAAGGGCCCAGACCCCAACTCTGGGCTGGATAATTAGCAGGTTTAAGGAGCACTTAGAAAGAAGGGACATTACCATCATCGAGGGGAATGACTTCAGGCTGAGGGTTGATGGGAGGCTAGGAAAGCCAGGGGAGGTTGTCGCAAGCCTGAGGATCGTTTCGGAGAGCGAGGCTGAGCTTCCTCCACCACCTCCATTCACAACAGATGAGATGCTGAGGGAATCAAACCGCATATTGAGGCTTGGAGCCTCGGAAACCATGGAAATTGCTCAAAACCTGTTCGAAACTGGGCTCATAACTTATCATAGAACTGATAGCAGAAGAGTTTCCGAGGCTGGGTTAAGGATCGCTAGAATATACCTTGGGGAGAAGTTCAGAGTAAGGGTCTGGGGAAAGGAGGGCGCTCATGAGTGCATAAGGCCTACTAAGCCCATGACTGTGAAGGACTTGGTAAGGTACTTGAGGGAGGGAATCCTCAAGCCTCAAGTGAGGCTTGTGAAAAACCACTTGAGGCTTTATGACCTGATATTCAGGAGGTTCATGGCTTCGATGACAGAGGAAGCTAGGTTGAGGAAACAAAAGGTTGAAATAGCTTTGGAAGGAGGATCTGCCAGTTTTGAGAGGTATGTAGCGGTTGTAAAGCCTGGATGGACTTCAATCTATCCCTATACCATCAGGATAGAACCTCCCCTTAAATCGGGCCAGATTTCAGTTCTAGTTAAACACAAGAAGGTGCCGAAGGTTCCGCTGTACACGCAAGGAGAGGTAATCGCTACGATGAGGGAAAAGGGGATAGGAAGGCCCTCAACCTATGCTGTAATTCTGCAGAAGCTTCTAATGAGGAATTACGTGGTTGAGAGGGGTGGAAGGCTAATTCCAACTAAACTAGGGATGATGGTGTATGATTTCCTCGTTAAGAAGTACCCAAACTTGATAAGCGAGAGTAGGACAAGGCTTTTGGAGGAGAAAATGTCATTGGTTGAGGAGGGCTTAGCAGATTACCAGCAGACTATAAAGGAGGTATATGAGGAGATAAGGTCAGCGATTGGATCCTAATAACCTACTTAGGAAGCTCCCACTTGGGAGGGGCTATCTCATCGAAGGACTTCTTTAAGCCATCTACAACAAAGCATGCATTGTGAACAACCTCTATTCCGTTCTTCTTGCAGTAGGAAATCGCTTCCTCAGACTCCGATCCTGGCTGCATCCAGACCTTCTTTATCCCAAGCTCCTTGCACTGCCTAACTATCTTCTCAGTTACTTTCGGAGGGACAACCGTTATCACGACATCTGGAACCACTGGAAGTTCCTTAAGCGATGGATAACACCTATCTCCATCTATCTCCTCGTAATTAGGGTTTATTGGATATGCTGTAAAGCCCGCCCTTTTCACAACGCTGTAAACCTTGTATCCAAACTTCTCCCTCTTTATAGTTGCACCCACAACAGCTATCACGTTTCTCTTATCGAGAAATGCGCTAATAGTGGACTTCTCCTTCATGTCATCGAGATGGATCCTTTCGGATGTAAAAATTAAGGATGACTGTTGAAGGATCCTCTGTTCGCTGATTGATAATAGAAGAAATTTAAGGATATTCT
>JAVCBX010000063.1:0-5364 GCA_037917635.1 Thermoproteota archaeon
CTCTATTTCAGCCCTCATTTCCTCCTTACTCATTGTGTAAGCTCTCATCTCAAGGTTCTCAAGCACGGTCAGGCTTGGAAAGATGTTGTTGACCTGAGGGACATATCCTAGGCCCATTCTCGCCCTTTCCTCAGGGGCTAGGTGAGTGATGTCCTTACCATCGTACATTATGCAACCCTTGAAGATGTTGGTAAGCTAGAATATCGTCTTGAGAAAAGTGCTCTTCCCCGAGTCGTTCGGGCCCACGATCGCTGTAATCTTACCTTTCTCAATCTCGATGTTCACATCCCTGATTATCACGGCCTTGCCGTATCCAGCCGTTATGTTCCTTGCTTCTATTACGATTCCCAAGTTTCCTCATTTAGATAGGCTTCTATCACTCTAGGGTCCTTATGAACTCCTTCTGATCTCCATCATAGATTATCTTGCCGTAATTCATTACCATAACTCTCTCAATGTAGTCGAAGGGCAGGTCCAGTCTGTGCTCTACTATGAGGAAGGTCAAGCCGTACTCATCTCTGAGCCTGAGTATGTGGGCAAATATCTCTCTTGCAAGCTTTGGAGCAACTCCTGCAACTGGCTCGTCCAAAAGCAGAAGCTTTGGCTCGGACATGAGGGACCTTGTCAGCTCTACAAGCTTCATCTGTCCACTACTAAGCTCGTTAGCTCAGTTTTTCCTTACTCCCAATAGCTGAAACTCAACGATGGTCTCTAAGGTATTTCTTGCGAGCTTCTCTTCCTGTCCCCTCCACATCCTATAAAAAGGGGCTATTAGGGATTCTCTCATCGATCTCTTTGAATTCCTTAGAATTAGTTGTTAGGTACTTCTAACCTATTACAGCGTTTTGTGCTGTAATAAAAGCTGAGAGTCCGTGTCCCTGAAAAGCTTTAAATCATTAACACACCTTTTGACTTCGAGTGATTAAGGTGTCTGAGGTCTTAATGACGAAGGTTAAGGCCGAAATACTGAATCCTTTGTCAAAATCAAGCATAAACTTGGAGTCAGAACTTTGGAAGGAGTGCCCAGAGATCTATGAGATATTGAAGGAGAGTAAGACAATCGAAGAAGCTAGGACTAGGCTGTACGAGTTTCTAAATGAGCTGGAATGGAAGTACAGATCGAATGAGGTTGAGATTCACCTTTTAGTTCAATCTATAGCATTTGAGGCGATAAAAACCTTCAAAAACCTGATTTCGAAAAGAAACGAGGTCTTATCCGGAGTGAGCTCCCTTCGATACCTATGGCTTTTGGCCAAGGGAGATGAAAACGCGTTTAATGAGATTGATGAGGGCTTCGTCCTCGAGTTCAAGCATTTGTTCAAGGCAATAAATGGGAGGCCCTCCATATATCCATCCTTCATCGCAAAGGGGCTTAAATACTTCGATTTCAGTAAGATAAAGGGAAGAGAGGCGGGAAGAGCGAGATCGGATTACTTAGACGAACTAGGTAAGAGAATGGAGAGGTGGATAGGAAGATATCCAAGTGGACTGGATCCTGAAGTGATCAAGAAAAGGAAAGAGAACAGGGAAAGAATACTTGAGTTCTTTAACGCGTCTATTGATGATTGGAAGGACTACAGATGGCATTACAAGCACATCTTTGCCGGAAAAGGGGCCCTTGAGAAGTTGGAAAAGCTCATAATCCTGACGGAAGAGCAAAGAAAAGCTATAAAATTGGCAACCGAGTACGGAATACCCTTTGGTATAACTCCCTATTACCTTCATCTGATGGACTACGAGCCTAGCGAGCACGATGCCGCAGTAAGGGCTCAAGTGATACCTCCCATGCACTACGTTGAGAACATGATAAAGCATAGGCACGATAGAGAGTATGCGATGGACTTCATGGGAGAGCATGATACTTCTCCCATAGATCTGGTGACCAGAAGATACCCGAAGGTTGCGATAATAAAGCCATACGACTCCTGCCCTCAAATCTGCGTCTATTGCCAGAGAAATTGGGAGATAACTGGGCCTTTTGAGCCCGGAGCCATGGCACCAATGGAAATTCTCGATGAGGCGCTTAATTGGTATGAGGAACACCCTCAAATAATGGACGTTCTGATAACTGGAGGAGAACCATTAGTCATGAGCGATAAGGTGTTAGAGAAGATACTCCAGAGATTTGCTGAGATGGAGCACATAACTAGCATAAGGATAGCTTCAAGGATCGTGGTAACAGTTCCCTTTAGGATAACGGACGAGACAGCTGAAATGCTGGGTTCCTTCTACGAGGAAGGGAGGCGCTTCATCTACTTCGTGACTCACGTTGAGTCCGCTTACGAGGTAACACCAGAGATGGTTGAGGCGGTGAAGAAGCTCAGGAAACAGGGAATCTACGTTTATAATCAGCAGGTGTTCACCCAGTGGAACAGCAGGAGGTTTGAGACCGTAGCGCTCAGGATAGCCCTGAAGAAGGCGGGTATTGACCCATATTACTGCTTTTACCCGAAGGGGAAGTGGGAGCACAAGGACTACATAGTTCCGATAGCTAGGATACTTCAGGAGAGAAAGGAAGAAGCCAGGCTTCTTCCTGGCATCTATAGGACTGAGGAACCTGTTTTCAACGTCCCAAGACTTGGGAAGAATCACCTTAGATCTTGGCAGGATCACGAGCTCATAATGATAAGGCCTGATGGAAGAAGGGTTTACCTATGGCATCCTTGGGAGAAGAACATAGCCTTGGTCAATCCCTACATATACACGGACATAGTTTCGATAAAGATGTACTTGGATAAGCTCAGAGAGAGGGGAGAGAATCCAGAGGATTATGAGTCCATATGGTATTATTACTAAAGCCAGGTTCAAGAGGAGGAAGCTAATCCCTCTAAGTTTTTATTTTAGGGTTTGAAGCAAGAGGAAGTTAAGTTGATCTACGATTTGGTGATAAGGAGAGGGTTAATAGTAGATGGTACCGGAAATCCTGGGTTTATAGCGGATTTAGCTGTAAAAAAGGGGAGAATAGCAAAAATAGGCTTGATAGAAGGAGAATCAAAGAGAACGATAGATACTGAGGGCTTAGTCGTCTGTCCTGGCTTTATCGACATCCACTCCCACTCAGACTTTGTTCTTCTCGTAAATCCAAGGGCGGAAAGCAAGGTTAGACAAGGCGTTACGACCGAAGTGATAGGAAATTGTGGAGCCTCTGCTGCTCCAGCAAAGGGAGCAGCTCTTGAGAGGGCTCACAGGATCATGAGCAAGTATGGAATTGATGAGGTCGTGTGGAGGACGTTCTCAGATTACCTTAACTTGCTGGAGAGCAATAAGGTAGCGATAAACGTGGTTGCGTTGGTCGGGCATGGGACCCTAAGGCAGTGTGTCTTGGGAATGGAAGATAGAGCTCCGACTGAAAACGAACTTCGTGAGATGAAGGCATTGGTAGCTGAGGCTATGGAGGCCGGTGCTTTCGGCATGTCATCAGGATTGGTCTACCCTCCCGGCAGATACGCAAGTACTGAGGAGCTAATAGAGCTCTGCAAAGTGGTAGCTCTCTACCGAGGTATCTACGCCTCTCACATAAGGGGGGAGAGGGAAACAATAATTGAAGCTGTGAAGGAGGCGATAGAAATTGGAAAGAGGTCTGGAGTCTCAGTTCAAATATCCCATCACCCAGCCAAGATAGGGGGATGGGGGAAGTCAAGGGAGACTTTAAGGCTGATCGAGGAGGCCAGAAAGGAGGGAATTGACGTAACTTGTGACATGCACCCCTACATAGCTGGGAGTACCGGTCTAAGTGCTCTTCTCCCTCCTTGGGCCCAAGAAGGAGGACCTAAGATGATAGTTGAGAGGTTGAAGGATGAGGGCCTAAGGAAGAAGATAAAGCAGGATATGATAGAGGAGAGAGTGCCTGGACCAGGACCCTGCGGCCTCGTGAAGAGAGGGATGTGGGATAAACTCTTGCTTGCTGACTGCGAGAAGAACAAGGACCTTATAGGTTTAAACTTCGAAGAGATAGCTAGAAGAAAAGGAAAGGATCCTTTTGAAGCCTACTTCGACCTATTGGTGGAGGAAGAAGCGAAAGGAATGGTGGTAGGATTTTACTACAATGAGGATGACATAAGGAGGGTCCTTTTACATCCAACCTCGATGATAGGGTCAGATGGATATGCTCTAGCTCCATATGGGCCTTTAGGAAGGGGAAAGATGCACCCAAGGAGCTATGGAACCTTTCCAATGATTTTCAGGAAATATGTGAGAGGAGAGAGTAGGAGTGAGCTTCAGTACGATGAAGGAAGTAAGCTGTTGAGAATAGAGGAAGCGGTGAAGAAAATGACTTCTTTACCTGCAAAGAAGTTGGGTCTCAAAGATAGGGGACTGCTAAAAGAGGGAATGTGGGCTGACATCGTTATCCTCGATCCAGCGAGGGTCGCTGATAAGGCAACTTACCTAGATCCTTACCAATACCCCGAAGGAATAGAGTACGTCCTAGTTAATGGTATCTTTGTCGTCGAGGAAGGAGATCACACTGGTGAACTTCCAGGAATGGTTTTGAGGCATAAATAGGCCAAATTCTGACATTAGATTACTTCCTCCTTAAAGCCCTCTTGTCTGTTAAGGTATCTCGCCAAGGCAAATAGGTAATCGGACAGCCTGTTAACGAACATAAGAATTCGATCGGATACCCAGTTATTCTCTTGATAGAAGCCAATAAGTTCTCTTTCAGCCCTTCTGCAAACGGATCTTGCTATGTGAGCAATTGTTGAATTTTCCGAGCCTGAAGGAAGGATGAATCCACTAATGTCCCCGCAAATTCCCCATAATCTATCTATTTCCCTCTCTAGTTCCTTTACCATCCCTTCACTTATGTCTTTGCTCCCCTTAGTTGAGAGATGAGAGTTTAGGTTTGATATCTCGATTTGAATCCTCTTCAGCGTGTCCTTAATTTCTTCTTCCTTAATCCTGCTCCTCAGAAAGCCGAGCCAGGATTGAAGCTCATCGAAGCTTCCAACAACCCTGAAGAACTTTCCATGCTTGTATTCCATCGATTTGGTTAAAGGGTTGTATGTCTGACCCTTATCTCCTGCTCCCGTGTAGATCTTAATCATGAAGCATCCCTCGGAAATGTCTAAGGATTTAATTTAACCCATCCCTAGGTGAAAAAGGTAGAAATTTGTTAGTTCCCCTGCCTGGACCATGGGATAAATGTCAAACAAAAGGTAGATGCACTATTGCTGTTAGCAGGGCTTTAGGCTCAAGAGACTTAAACAATAGTTGAGCATAAGTTTAGCATCTCTTAGGAATTCTGAGCCCAGAAGAACCTCAGACAGGCCAGCATAACTTTCTATAAATCCTTCTACATGGACTTCCTTCGCCTCGATTATCCCATAGGAGCCTTTGGTCTTGATCGCTTTACCATTCGGCAAG
>JAVCBX010000041.1:0-5361 GCA_037917635.1 Thermoproteota archaeon
ACCTCAAACATAACGACGAACGAGTCCCTCATGGCCATAAGAGCAGCCGTATACCTGTCACTTCTAGGTGAAGGTGGACTTAGGAACCTTTGCGAGAAGATACTTGCGAACACGGCCTACTTGATGAAGGGCCTGAACTCTATAGATGGGATTGAGGCTCCAGTGTTTAAGTCAAAGCACTTCCAAGAATTCCTAGTTAGGGTCAGAGGAAGAAGTTGGTCCGAGCTAAAGGATGCTCTCTTAAAGAAGGGAATTTTGCCAGGAATATATTTAAAGGAAGTTTTTCCTGGCTATTTTGATCATTTAGGAGAGGTTTCACTGATCTCAACTACGGAGCTTCACGGCAAAGAGGAACTGGATAAGCTGATAGAGGAGATCGGGAGGTTGATGAGATGAGCTCAGAGCCAGGCTTTAGACAAGCGAAATGGCAGAGAAAGGAGGGAATAATTGAGCCCACTGTTTTTGAACTTTCTGCTGGAAGGAAGGAGGGCTACTACGAGTTCTCAATGGACGAGGAGATCCTAAGCAAAGTTGGAAACCCAATCGATCTAGTTCCTGAGAAGCTGAGGAGAAAGAAGCTAAACCTTCCAAATCTTTCCGAGCCAGAAGTTGTCAGGCACTTTTCAAGGCTCGCCCAGATGAACTATGGGATTGACAGCGGGCCCTACTGGCTCGGATCCTGCACCATGAAGTACAATCCAAAGGTGAACGAGGAGATAGCTAAGAGCAAAAAGGTTAGAAGGCTTCACCCCTACCAGCCAATTGAAACGGTTCAGGGAGCACTTCAGATAATGTATGAACTTGGTGAAACGCTTGCAAAGATAACCGGCTTGAGGCACTGGACCTTCCAAACAGCCGCTGGCGCTCACGGAGAGTACCTGGGATGCGCCATCATAAGGGCCTACCATGTTGACAGGGGAGAGGCTCGGAGGGACGAAATGCTCATACCCCTCTCAGCCCACGGCTCCAACTTCGCGAGTGCTGCAATGGCCGGATTTAAGGTCATAAAGATCCCGCTGGACGAGAGGGGTTGCACTGATATCTCAGCTCTGAGAGCAGCGGCTGGAGAGAGGACAGCAGGCATGATGATTACAAACCCAAACACGCTTGGAATATTCGAAGAGGACATACTGGAGATCTCAGATATAGTGCATGCCTCTGGAGGCCTCCTTTACTACGATGGAGCGAACATGAACGCCTTGCTTGGAAGAGTTCTTCTTTCCGATATGGGCGTAGACCTGGCCCACCTCAACCTACACAAAACCTTCTCAACTCCTCACGGCACAGGAGGTCCTGGAGCAGGCGCTTTTCTGGTGAGAGATGGTCTCGAGGACTTCCTGCCAGTCCCCATGCTTAGGAAGAAAGGCGATTTTTATTACTTCGATTACCAAGTTCCAAAGAGCGTTGGAAGGGTAAGGGCTTTCTACGGGAACTTCGAGGTCTTGGTTAGGGCGTGGGCCTATCTTAAGTCCCTTGGAAGCAGAGGACTTCTCGAAGTGTCTGGGATAGCGGTGCTAAATTCCAACTATGCGTTTAACAAGATAAAGGAGCTAAAGTATGTTTCAGTCGAGCACGGAGGCGATAAGCCAAGAAAGCATGAGTTCGTAGTAAGCCTTAAGGAAGCAAGGTCAAAGATAACTTCTCCAGCCCTTTTAGTTGCGAAGAGACTTCTGGACTACGGAGTTCATCCTCCAACGATTTACTTCCCTCCTGTGGTTGAGGAGGCCTTCATGATAGAGCCAACAGAGTCCGAGAGCAAGGAAGACATAGATTACTACGTTGAAGTCATGAGGAGAGTTCTGGAGGAGGTTGATAGAAGGCCCGAGCTCTTTCTTGATGCCCCTAGGAACTCCTCCATAGACAGGCTTGACGAAGTTAGGGCAGCAAGGCAGCCGATACTATCGTGGAAAATATACGAGAGATACTACAAGACAAATAAGAGCCTCGATTAGAAGGATTGTTGATACCAAACCTTTCTCACTCATTCTCCTCATCCTCAGGAGCAGACTCGGGAGGGAGAGGTGAGGGGGAGGCCTAAGAAGTCCATCCTTGTCCAAGAGGCTTGGAACCTTCTCCTTCATCTTTCTCCAAGATATAAGCTTTAGAAAGAAGTCTAAAGCATGAGGAGTCATTAAAAGAATGAAAGGAGTTTGAAGATTCGCCAAAATAGATGAAGAGGCTAAGAAAGCTCCCATTTGGAAGGTAGAGCAGTTGCCAGGAAAGGCCTTGGCAGGGTAATAGTTGAATAGGAGGAAAGCCGAGTAACAGGCTGAGAAACAAGCAAAGATGATCGCTTCGACCCTTCTTCCCACGAGGAAGGCCTCAAATGATAGGAAGGATCCGATGATAACTGAGAGCCCAGCTTCTAACCCGTTAAATCCAGCAAGAGTGTTTGTGGCATTTGATGAGAAAGATCCTAGTAGAACTGATAGGATGAGAGGCCAGGGACCCTTGAATGAGATTCCAAATAACTCAAACTCATTGATATAAAGGCCTATTGGGATGAAGGAGATTGCTGGAATTATGACTTTCTCCGAATCCTTGAGAGAGATCGAATCATCAATCAATCCCATCAAAATGGATGTGGATGAAGTCAAAAAGACCAAATCCCCCCTAAATCCAAATCTCTTCGACAGAAGAGCTAAGAAGGTTGAAATGAGAGCGGAAGGAAGAGCTCCTATCCTTGGAACCTCTCTTTTGGCCTTTTTATGGACATCAACGGATACTAAACCCTTTTCAAAACAGATTTCGATCCAGCTCTTAGTTAGATAGTAGCTCAAAATGAAGCAGATCGAAACTAAAAGAAGCCAGATCAACTTCAGAACCTAGGCCCTTTCTATTACTGCAAGAGCTTTTACAGGACATGATACCTCGCAGGCCCTGCAAACGAAGCAATAAACTAACCTCTCCTCCTTTATCCTGCTCTTCTTGGAAGCGAAATCCATCTCATATATGTTTGCTGGACAAAGGGCTTCGCACATTCCGCAGCCGGTGCAAAGTTCCTTATCAAGGAGTATTGAAACCCCTCTCTCCAACGTCATCTAGACCCCCCTTAGCTCCCTTCCAACCTTTTTAATTCCATAGCTCGCAGGTAACTGGATGAACTTAATCCTTACCCTCTTGCTCTCCCTCGCCTCAGGATTCATATCAACTGAAGCTATACTGAGATCCCTCATTCCAAGGCTTAAGTCCGCTGGAATCGTTGGAAAGGACGTTCACAAGCCTGAAAAACCTGAAATCGCAGAGAGAGGCGGCTTTGCCGTAGTTTTTGGCTTGATAATCTCCCAACTCCTAACCTCTCTTCTAATAGAAGAGGTGAGGGCTCATTCGATCACTTTACTCTGCTCTACGCTAATAGCAGCAGTTGTCGGCTCTCTTGATGATCTTATTGACCTTGGAGGGAGGGCCAAGCCAGCCCTTTCCATGCTCTCCGGGCTCCCTCTTGTAGCATCTGGCCTTTTGAGCCCCAGACCCATAATCCCTCTCATCGGGAGGACTAGGCTCCACTACATCTACCCTTTAGCTGCCCTCTTGCTTCCAGGAATCTTCTCAAACGCAATAAACATGATAGACGCATTAAACGGCATGATGGCATCCAACAGCATCATAATACTGTTCTTCATGGCTTTAATTTCGGTGCTCTCCTCAAGCAAGATTGGTCTTCTCCTTTCCGTCTCATCCATGGGTCCCATTCTCGCTTTTTACGCTGAGAACAAGTACCCGGCAAGGGTTTTCTCAGGAAACGTCGGATCACTTTCAATAGGAGCGTGTCTTGCGTCAATAGCTTTGTTAGGGAGGATAGAAGCCCCCTTTGCCATTGCTTGCACTCCTTTGCTCCTAACGGGTTTCATGATACTTGCAAGCGTTGGAGGGCTTAAGGAGAAGAAGGAGATGATGATGAGGCCAGTTGTAGTTCAAGAAGGCATAATAAGAGCAAATCCAAGTCCAGATGCCCCAATAACCTTGGTTTCCCTCCTAACCCTTGAAAGGGGGAAGAGGGAGCCGAGGATAGTGCTTGAGTCAAACCTCCTCTTCATCCTATCCGGCCTGCTTGCAACCATAACCTATCTGGAGCTAACTCCAAGGTGAATAAAAGTGGACAAAGGCCTTATCCTTTCCATCTTTCTTGTCATAACAGCCTGGCTCCTAGTGATCTTCGGCCTTTACATAATAGCCAAGTCTCTAGTTCCTATCCAGACGGAAAAAAGAGCCTTTTCAAGGTTGTTTGGAGTCATCAAGGTTTTAGGCTCCTTTTCGGTTATTGGAGCCCTTCTTTACTCTTGGTTCCTTCTCACAAAGAAGCTAGTGTTAAGACTTAAGTCTAAGAGCAGAGCCTCCTGATCTCCTCCCACAGAACCTCAGAGGGATCCTCGCTTTCCCTTAGGAAACTTTTTGACCTGATTTTAAGCTCCTTTCTAATCCCTTCATCCCTTATGAAGTTAATTACGGCTTCTACAACCTTTTTCGGGCTTTTAAGTCTGATAACAAGCCCCTTTTCTATTAAAAACTGCGTTACACAAGGCTCCCTTTCACCCGGGAAGGTAGAGATTGATGGGATCCCAAGAAGGGCCGCCTCCCTCGTCATCGTTCCTCCAGCACCTATAAAGGCTTCAGCCCTTTCTACCGCTGCCAGGAAGTCAATTGGTCCCTTTAGCATCCTGATCCTGCCTCCAGCTCCCCTTCTTAGCTTCAAATTAACCCCTTTCCTCGGCAGAATGTACACCTTAATGTCGTCAATCTGCTTTATCATGCATGAAATTAACTTCTCAGCAGAGAATTGCTTAGTTTTGCTTTCAAGATATGAGGCCCACTCAGGGGCCGGTCTAAAGATAACGTACGGCTCCTCAAGCATGGGTTTTTTGCTAATTTCACAAGTTTCTAAGTGATCTAGGACGTGAGCGACTTCAGTAACCCCTCTAAACCTTCTAATCCTATCTAAGGCCCCTGAAGAAGAAAGAACTTCATCAGGAAATACTTCTGGAACTACTACGGTGTTGCTTAGCGGGAACACAAGTTTACAAACGTGGAAGCTTAGGTCGTTGTCGTTCAAGTTTACTGAGGGTATTCCCAAACCAAATGAGACTCTTGCAAGCTCAGGAGATGCTTTTGAACACGAAATGCAGGGAGAGAAATTGTTAACTATTCTTGTGAGCTCCTGAACCCTTTTCAAATGCTCATAAAGCTTCTCAACTATTGAGATGCCGTGAGATCCTACTATGAGGATCCTTTTGCAAAAATCCTTTAAGAAAAAAGTTGAGAGCTCCGAAAGTAGATCTAGTCTCCTACATGTTATCAGAAGCTCATCTATTTCCCTTCTATGCTTCCTAAGAAGCCTTCTAAAAAGTCTAACGTGTGGCAGAT
>JAVCBX010000166.1:0-5331 GCA_037917635.1 Thermoproteota archaeon
CCGTTTGTTGCCATTGCAACGTAGATTCCCTTGTCAAATGCATACTTCGATAGTTCATATATGTCGGACCTAACCAGGGGTTCTCCACCCGACCAAGCTATTGCAACTACGCCAGCCTTGTTCAAGATGTCAATTACCTTTTTTGCCTCTTCTGTACTAAGTTCATCAATCAATGGCATGCCAGCGTTAGCATAGCAGTGCTTGCAGCTTAAGTTGCAAGCATAGGTCACGTCCCAGACCACTAGGAAAGGAGCTCCTGGGATGAATGGCTTCCTAACGCCAAAGTTGGCTAGTCCCTTTATCACGCTTATCAAGGCCCTTCTCCAGTAAGGATCCCTCATCCTAATCTTAACCTCATTAGGGCTGGCTCCAAAGGACTTTGCCCCCATCTGAATGATTGCTGATATTAGTTTTGATGCAAGCCAGCACCTCACACAAACTTCTTCCTCCCTTAAAATGTCGGCAAAAACCTTCAATGCGACATCAAGCCTGCTTGAACCGTCGCGCTTGCAATTTTCTGACACGTACTTTAACAGCACCTTTGAAAATGGGTTTTCAATGAGTCTTTGAAAAGTTCCTACGGCTCCCACTAACCTACTCATTTCCCTCGCCTCCCAGCCTTTTTTGCAAACTCTCCAATCTTTCCAGCTTTTTTCGGAGGTCTCTCTTTAACACCTCGATTATTTCAGGAATTGAAACGATGGAGTAAACATACATTAGCCTTCCTCCCACCTCCGACACCTCCCTCCTTACCATGCCCAGATCTCGCATCCTCTTCAGGTGTTCGTGAGCTGTTCTCCTTGAAACCCTTGTAGACTCCATTAACCCTCTCAATGTGGCTTCCTTTTTCCTAACTAAAGTATTTAGGATGGATATTGCTGATTTAGGAAGGTTAAGTATCTCTCCAGCCAGAGCGAAGAGCTCGTCAATTTGATTTAGAAATTTATTTTTCATTGGTATGCAATTTTTATTTCATAACAATTTAATTTTTGCTACACCTCTTTTGCTTGCATAGTAAACATTATATACAATGCATTCATGTATTACATAGGTGCTTGCGATGACTGAAGAGGTTGAGAGGAAGAGCGTCACCATAAGGGGCTTAAGGTCTGATCTGTACAGGAAGGCAGCGGAAATAGCAAAGAGAAGTGGAAGGACAATTGGAGAGATAATTAACGAATCACTTTCATTATTCATTGAGCTGACTGGAGAATTGATTTCTGGAGCTGAGCCGATGATAAGCAGAACCGCATTGGCTGCAAAGAGGATCGGTGAGAGCGTATCATCGGCCATTCCTTCCATGATCTCAGACCTTCAAGAACTCTCTGTTAGCAAAGAGGACCTCGAAGGGTACGGCAGGAGCTTGATATTCTCCAACATAGGGAGGCTAACTTTGGAGGAAGGCATAGATGAGGAGACATTCAAGAAATACGTGATCCTCATAAGGGATTGTCAGGAGCTAAGGATCCCGAAGGGTCTATCCAAGCTCTTAGTGCTCTCGAGGTGTAGAGGGGTTCAAAACCTGATAGTAGAGCAATAAAAATGGGGAAGATGGTTTCCAGAAGACATAGAGATCATTTGTGAAGATCAACGCTTCACGAAACTTGGATCCCAAAATCGATTAGAGTTCGTTTCCCACATACATATAAGTTTACTAGGAGATTTCCCTGCTTTGTCTTTTTGAAAGCTTTGGAAACTGTGATCGCTTGCGAGGGCTTCCTTCAAGCGACTAGTAGGCACTTAATTGTCCAACTTTCGCTTCCCTCCTGCGTTGAAGTAAGTGATTATTTTAACAGGAACCAACATATTCCCTGATGCTAACACTGAATTCGTTGAAAATAAATCCGGAGCGAGTTTCATCTTCCATCTGCAATTTCACCAAGAGGTTCGTGGAGAGAGCAGGGGCTAAAGGGGTAGTTCTGGGGATTAGCGGCGGGGTAGATTCGAGCACCCTTGCAGCTCTTATGGTAAGAGCCCTTGGCAGGGAAAGGGTTCTGGGGCTCTTGCTGCCCGAGAAGGGGATCACTCCTGAGAGGGATCTTAGAGACGCTAGAGAGCTGGCCAAGAAGCTTGGCATTAGGTGGGAGGAGATCGAGATCTCAAAAATAGTGAGCTGTTACCTAGATATTCTTCCAAAAATCGATAACAAATTGGTTATTGGAAACCTAAAGCCAAGGATAAGGATGACGATCCTTTATTACTACGCTAATTCCCTCGGATACCTTGTGGCCGGATCTGGAGACAGAAGTGAGCTTCTAATAGGATATTTTACCAAGTATGGAGACGGGGGCGTGGATTTCCTTCCCATTGGAGGCCTCTTCAAGACTCAAGTCAGGCAGCTTGCCCTTTACTTAGGTCTTCCAGAGAGTATAGCCCTAAAACCAAGCTCTCCCATGTTATGGAAAGGCCATTTGGCAGAGAAGGAGCTTGGTATGAGTTATGAGGAGATAGACTTGATACTTCATGCCCTATTCGATCTAAAAATGACGGTGAAGGAGGCATCTAAGCAGACAGGAATTGATGAAAGTAAAGTTCTGAAGGTCCTGAGGATGCACGAGGAAAGTTCTCATAAGAGGGAGTTTCCTCCCATAGCTCCGGTAAAATTTTAGGCAATTACAAATAAGTTTAGCCTATGATAGGTGTTATCTCAGACACGCACGACGATCTGGATTCCATTAGAGCTGCTTTAGATCTCTTCTCAAGAGAGGGGGTAAATTCCATTGTGCATCTAGGTGACTTGGTCTCTCCATTTGTGATAAGGGAGCTTTCAAAGTGGAACGGAAGGATCGACGTTCTGTTAGGTAATAATGAAGGGGAAGCCCTAGTCGTAAAGCTTGGAATGGAGCTCGGACTGAGGTTTCACACATCCCCTGTTGAGCTAAGCCTTTCAGGAAGAAAGTGCTCGCATTCCATGGATTCGGATCCTCGTCTCTTACTCAAAAGATTGCAAGGATGATAGCAGATAGCAATGAGTACGATGCTGTCTTGTTCGGACACACTCATTCACCATTGGTTTATAGGAGAAGATCCCTTTTGGTCAACCCAGGAGAAGCGTGTGGAAAGCTTTCTGGGAGGAGAACTGTAGCTTTGTTGGATCTCAAGGAGCTCAAAGCGGAAATAGTTGAGATTTAAGCTTCTTCCATCGCTCCTAAGAGCTTAAGCACTTTAATAACCTCTATTGTTGTGTCTATCTCCATTCCTTCATCTTCTGGCTCAAAGGATCCATCATTCCACTGTTTTCTCTGGAGAATTGAGAGGAAGTACCTTATCTCTGAATCCTTCAAGCTGAAGCCAGCATTACTAAGGCTCCAAAGGAGCCATCCGAGCTGAGAAGGGGTCCAAGAATCAACTGGAAGTTCCATTAGGTATGCAATAGCTCCTTTTACGGCCCAATGATCCTTACCAAGCATCATAGCGAAGAAGGAAGCTCCTATCCAATTTGTGGGAACAAAGCCGAAGAAGTGCCCATCTGGATGAACGAATCTCATTAGGAAGTCCAGGGCATCATGTAACTCATCTCTTTCCGTGTAATTCAGCTTCGCAAGCCAAAAAGACGTGTATGCAGTTGTCAAAACTTTAGCCTTCAGTTCTCCAAACTTGATCCACCCTGGAGGGTTGAATTTCTCTATTTCAGCTGGTTCTTCCCAGCTTCCATCACTATTTTGGATCGAAAAAAGGAAACGGACGGCTCTATCTACGCTTTGATGGTCTAGAGAATTGTATTCTTCAAGTCTCACAAAAGCTAGCAGGGTACTCATGATGCTGCTTGGCCTTCCAGGTTCAAATCCATATGGAAAGCCTCCATCTGGATTCTGTACCCTTAAAAATGAGTTTAAAGTTTCATCTCTCGCTTTCTTTCCAGTTAAGATGCATTCCAACCTCTCCTTTTGCTCCTCGTTCCCATTCTTTCTGACAAATTCTATCGCAAGCCTAAGATCCAAGGAAGGCCTTAGCTTCCTTTTTACCACCTCTTTCTCCTTCTTTTCCCTTCCAAAGGCTTTGAAAAAGCTCATTGTAAATAATAAAGGTGCAACTTCGAATAATAAGGACATCTGACCCTTAAGGACTGAGAGGAGGACTAAGGGACAGTAAGTCATTAACTCACACCTTCGATCAAGTTGTTCGGGTCTACGTCTAAAATTGTATTGGACGATTGCCAATGCTGCTACTGACATGCCTCAGTCATCAAGCTTTTAACCACAGCTTGTATTTAACACCGGAGAGAAGATTGGGTGAACTCATAGAGAAGGTTAAACAGGCCCTAGATGAGGCTGGTATAAGATATGCCATGTTGGGAGAGCAGCCAGTAATCCTTACTAGGTGGAAAACCCAGCAGTTCGATCCTCTTGACATATTTCTGCTTGTAAGCGAGGAAAGGGGGGTCGTTTCCTTAACTGCATCACTTGGGGAAGGGTTTAGCGACATGGAAAGGTGGATGCTCAACCACAACCACAACTTCGCCTTTGCATTTTACTCCATCGATGAGAACGGGGCTCCTTACATAAATTCCCAGCTTGACGCCGGATGGGTCAACAGCGAATCCGTAGTCATCGCACTTCAAGCCATGATAATTGCAGCAGATCGATTTGCCTCAGAGAGGAGCAAAGAGGTTGAGGGTAAGGAGTGATCTAGGATTTAAATCCTCAAATAGCTCTAAATTGGATTTGATATTTCTTAGAGAAAGATGGTAGGTTCGGATGAATGAGCTCAGCTCTTTTATACTTGGTTTCTTTCAGGGGATGGCAGAGTGGCTTCCAATAAGCAGCGAAGGCTGGCTGTATATCGTATCTGTCCTCCTGCTGGGAATCGATCCAAAGGAAGCCCTAGAATCGGCATTATTTCTCCACTTAGGTACTTCCGTAGCGGCAGTTCTCTTATTAAAGGATGATATAGGGCGGGTTTTAAGGCCCAGGTGCAAAAGGGATAGAAATCTCAGGTCCTTTACGCTTTCTGCAACGATTTTCACCCTTGTCTCTGGTCTTCCCCTCTACTTATACTTAACAGAAACCTTGCTGCCATCTTTCGGCGTTGTTTTAGCTCTTTTAACCGGTTTCCTGTTATTTCTGACTGGATTTTTGATAAAACTTGCTGGATCTCATAGGTTTAACATAATGTCGCCTTTAGGCTCAGGAGCATTCGTGGGGCTGCTTCAGGGTTTATCAATAGTACCAGGAGTCAGCAGGTCTGGAATAACCCTTGCTGCAATCCTAATGCTTGGACTTGATGAGGATCCACTCAAGCTTTCCTTTCTTGTTGGAATACCAGTTACATTAGGATCTTCTCTTCTTCACATTGCCTCCTCGGAGATCTGCAGTTTTCCCGCTTTTATAT
>JAVCBX010000143.1:0-5309 GCA_037917635.1 Thermoproteota archaeon
GCTAAGGACCTACGGTTCTAACAGCGGACTTCTAACTCAAATTTAAGCCATTTATTGGGATATTGTTCATGATTCCAAGACATCGTGAACTCTGTCCCAGTAATTCTTCTTAGATACGGTGGATTTTTTGAAGGTTCTTCAATAATTGGTATATGCCCTTTTATTATGGCTTTTCTATGGTGTGAGAAAAATATTATTTTGTCTATTAGTAGTCTTAAGAAGTCTCTTTTCTGGTTAAAATCCATGCTTTTTATCCTTTCCATCGCTAGGTTGCAAAAGTAGGCAACATTCCTCATCAAAGGCTGTTTGTCAACGTTCCTTTTCAATTTCCCCTCCATTTCCATTAGTTTAGTGTTTATTTCCTCTTCTCTATTTCTGTACTCCTCAATTTTCCTTAAAAATTCCTCTTTTCTTAGAGTTCCGCTTGTATAGGCTTCAATCAATCTGTCCTTCTTGTTCTGCAGAAGATTTCTGCTTGCAATTAGTTTGGCTTTTTCCTTTTCAAGTGTTTTCTTTGACTTGTCTAATCTTCCAATAAGTTTCAGAACATGCGATACAAGTATTTGTGGTTTCAGTATTGCATTCGATATGGTTTTCCAGATGGCATTTTCAAGTTTTTCAGCGCTTATCATTCTTGCATTACATTCTCGTGGTAAAGGAAAAGTTCTATGTCTATTATTGCATCTGTAAAACCTGTATCCATGAGATTTCTCTCCTGAGAAGGTTGATCCGCAGTTCCCACACACCACCAACCCGCTCAGAAGATATCGAGTAGATGCGCGCTCACGATGGTTCCTCCTCAAGATCTCCTGAGCCAAGCTAAAGGTCTCCAAGTCAAGTATCGCCGGGACCTTTATCGGTATCCACTCGCTTCTGCTCCTAAACCTCCTACTCGTGTTAACCCTTCGAGAATACCTCTTGCTATCCGCTGGGACTCCATAGGTCTTATTAAAATATGTTGTGCCGATGTAGGCCTCGTTCCTTAAGATTCTGTGGAGAGTGCTCGTTCTCCATGCAATGCCCCTTCTCGGCTTAATTCCCATCTCTAATAATTTCCTAGCGACAGCCCTAACGCTCCTAAGCTGTAAGTAGAGGTTGAAGATCAGCCTAACCACTTCAGCCTCTCTCTCATCAATAACGTAGCGTCCATTGCCATTGGAATCCTTGACGTAGCGATAGCCATATGGAGGCAATCCACCAATCAATTTTCCACTCCTCGCCTTATGCAACTTACCCCTCCTAGTCCTCTCAAGGATCTTTGCCTTCTCATACTCAGCTATCAGGCCCTGGACTCCTAGCAGTAGCTGGTCCTCTGGAGTGTTGCCTATAGGCCTGTTGAGGAACATAACTTTTATACCTTTCTTCTTAAGCTCCTCGATGACCAGGCCTTGGTAGATGAACTTCCTGGCAAGCCTGTCAGGTGAGTGTATGCAGACTATGTTGAAGAGCTTCTTAGCTGCGTCGTCCCTTAGCTTGTCAAGGCCTGGCCTTGCAAGTGTCTCGCCTGACCATCCATTATCTACGTACTCCTTAACAACTATGAAACCTCTGCTAACACAAAACCTTCTCAGCTCCTCAAGCTGGGACTCAATCGTCTTTTCCTTTTCCTGTTTCTCAGTCGATACCCTTGCGTATATTGCTGCTCTCTTAGCTAGCATGTTACCTATGGCCTATATTCTAACACCTTTGAGGGATTTTTCAATGTTTTAGAAATTTGCTCCAAGCTTTTGAGAGCATTTAGCAGGTCTTTCTCTGAGAATACCATGCTTAGGGCTGTCCAAAGCCTCTCAACCTCAACTCCTCCCTCTGGAGGGGTAAAGAAGATTTTTATTGGCTCATCCCTGATCTTTCTCTTACCTTCCCTTATACCATTACATTTCTGTAATCTCATTACCCTATCTTAATATCACCGAGTTGTAATGTCAATAGCTGTGGAGAAGTAGGTGGTAGACCCTTAACTCACAGCCTGGACAGAACTATTAGCAGTAGCATTTCTACACTTACTTAAGGTGGGTATAGGTCATACACTGTGACCTCCCAGTACACCAGCTGGGAACAATAAGAAGAAGGTTTCACCTCTAATGAGAGCTTGACGTAGATAGGGACCCTGCCGAAAACCTCAGGAAGGATCGAATGGAGTGAGAGGTATGCTGTCTCATTGTAAACAGTTGAGAATTTACCACGAGGAAGCCACCAGCGCCCCCCTGCAAGGGAGAGTTTTGCCTTATCCACCACCACACTCTTACCCTCATGAACATAGTAGGCCTCAACATGGGAATTGCCGAACCCTGCGTAACTCCCACTAAGATAACTAGTCCCCCATACCCTAAGCTTAACCTTTAGCTCCCTTCCCAATGGGATGAAGTGGGCTGTCCGCTTGGAGATGGTAAAGGAAGAACCTCCTCCTTTAGCCACGTAACTCCCGTTAATCCTTGCCAGGTATTTCTCACTCTGAATTATGCAGCTCTGATTTACCAAGAAAGCTACCCTCTCAGCTAACTCACTAGCCTGGCACTTCAGGGCCTGGTTCTCAGCCACTATGCTTGCAACTTCGCTCTTAAGCCCCTTAACCTCATAGGCTAGGGATTTCGTCTCCTCCTGCAACTCCTCCAACAGAGTTTTTAGGCTTGATGCGTTAATCTCAAGCGAGTATATTCTCCTCTCAAACCCCTGCAACTTCTCATCGATCCCATTAACAGCTGACTGGAGGCTGCTCAGCTGTGTCTTCATCTCACTCCCTATTCCTTTAACCCTTGTTTCAAGCTCGTTTACAGAGGTCTCAAGCCCAACGACTGCTTCCTCGATTATAAGCTTTACTATGTATGCTATGAGTAGCAGGGATAGGATGGTGAGAAGCCCTACGATTATTACCCACTCAGCCCTTCTAACCATCTCTGATCCTTGAGTTTAATATGACCTCAGCTAGGATATAGGTTTTCCCGGTTTATAGTCCGGGATGTGGGGAAATTTAGAATATGTTAAACTGTTAGAACCCTAAAAGACGTTGAGCTATTCATGTATTGTTCTTCCATTCTTACTTCTTTACCTTCCGTAGACCTCCAGGAATTTCAGCCTTTTCCTCATGAAGTTTGGTGAGACCAGGAACTCCTCAGCTATTGCCTGTGCTGGGTCGTAGGATTCTTTTACCCATTCCTGTTCTAGGAGCTCTTTCAGCTCTTCCTCCGGTATCAGCAGGTATGCTGCGAAGACCTCTGCCTCCCTCTCATGTTGCTGCATAAGCCACCTGTTTGTTGGGTTTTCCTCTTCCTCTACGAAGTAGCTGACCCTAATGTCTCTGTGGAAGATGTGGTGTGCTATGCCGTGGGCTATTAGGTGCCTCTTCTTGTATGGGTGTAGGCTTGGGTCAATGACTATTACCTTCTCATCCTTTATGTAGACCTCCTTTATTATCCTGCCAAGAGGCATCTCAACCACATCAGCTCCTAGCTTAGAGGCTAGTAGCTCCAAATCGTCTATCCCATATTTTCTCCTTATCTCATTCGCTTTTCTTATGACCCATTCCATGTCTTTGCCTGAGGCTTCTCTCCTTAACCTTTAGGTATGCCTTGATGATAGCTTTTTTATCCTCCTCTGGCAGCCGGGGAACATCCCTGAAAAGGGCCAGCAAGTCCTTCCTCTTAACCCCAAGCCCCCTGATCTTTGTCTCAAAGAGGATGCTGTCCAACTCTTTAAAGGGAACTCTCAACAGCTCAGCTATCTTCCTAAGCTTTTCCCTTGATGGTAGGAAGTCACCCCTCTCAATCCTGGCTATGTAGCTGTTGTTCTTGTAACCTAAGGCCTTAGCCAGCTCCTCCTGGGTCACCCCCCTTTCCTCCCTCAATTTCCTAAGATATTTCCCAAACCTCATATTACCCTTGGATAATACTAACAGGGCAAAGATTGCCTGTCAAGCAGTTTTCCACGTTTAAACCCTTGACATTACACCATGCTAATAATAAGATGATATAATGGAATTACAAAGGTGTAATGGAGCAGCTCAACAAGCATGGCTTACACAAAGATAGGCGACAAAATCTTGGAGTCAGACCTCACGAAGACACAGCTGAAGATTATCCTACTCATCAAAAAGCTCTCCTCTTCACCAAAAGAACACACTACCTTAACCAGGAAAGATCTCCAGTTGGCCAGGACTCCACCATACTACGCCAGAGAACAATTAAAGAAATTGATCTTGAGAAAAAATCATCAAATGGAATTCAAAAAGCAGGGCCTTAAAGATAAACAAGAAATTGAACGAGTGGGTCGCAGAGAAAAGGTTAAAGCTTTTAACCTAAAGGTTACATGAGGGGCTTCTGGGCTGTTCCAAAGTCAATAGCTAAGAGAAAAGATCTAAGTTTAAAAGCAAAGCTTGTTGCCGGGATTCTTTGGACTAGGAAGAATAGTGGTTTTGAGGCTTTTCCATCTAGGCGCTATATGGCTGAGGCTTTGGGAACTTCAGTTAAGACTGTTGATAGGGCGATTAAAGAACTTCAGGAAAAAGCTGGATTAAGAGTTGAAAGAAAAGGTTTAATGAAAAATAATCGCTACTACCTACCCGATTGGGATGGGGTAAACTTGTCCAATCCTGAAGGGAACATGCTGTCCACTCAAGAGTCGCCAGCCCTGTCCACTCATACAGTAAGAGATAATTCAGTAAGATATACTGTCGTAGAGTCCAAGGACTCCTCTATCCCCATCATTCTGAACTACTTCAGAGAGGTTGTTGGGGAAACTAAAGGCTTCGCTCCCGAGATGGATTATGCTAAGGATGGGAAACTGGTTAAACAGAGGTTAAGGAAATATTCTCCAGAGGAATTGAAGAAGCTGATAGATTGGTATCTACGTTCTGAGATCTCTGATAGGCTTGGTGTCTCATTGTCTGCTTGCCTATCAGCACACGCGATCAATCTTTGGAAAAACGAGCAATGTAAAAGGTCGCTAAGCGAAAAGCTCTACCCAAAATGGCAAAATCAGCCTATAGAAAAGGCTACCTAAGAGAGCTTGAGGTAGTTAGGAAATTAAAGAGAGCTGGCTACCCAGTTGTCTTTAGAGCATCTCAGAAATCCCCGTTTGACGTCGTAGCAATCTCAAAGGATAGAATTTTACTGATTCAGGTTAAGACAGGGGCGTTCAACATGAAGAGAGAGGTTGAGAAGCTAAAAACAATCGAAGCTCCTAAAGGGGTTAAGAAGCAACTTTGGGTTCTGAATAAGGATTGGAGGATGATCTACTGCTAACAAGAAATTATTATCTTCAAGGTTTCCTGAATTTTTAATTTGGAGAATTAGAAATAGATTCTGCTAGAACAT
>JAVCBX010000133.1:0-5306 GCA_037917635.1 Thermoproteota archaeon
GCCTATAGGGTGGCTTACTCTCCCCCCAGCTATAATTTGACTGAGCTCGCCAAAGCCAAGAGGGATGACATTCCTCAAGAGATACTTAGAAGGTACACGGCTTTGCCAGCTGACACACCTCCTGAGCTCAATCATTTAATAGAAAGCTTGAGGGACGATGATCTTACCATCATGGAGCAGCTAAACCTAATTCTTCATTACTTCTCCCAGTTCAAGTTCAATCCCAACTTATCGGCGGAAAACATCACTGAAAATCCAGTTGCTTGGTTCCTTAAGAACAAGGAGGGGGATAGCTCCCTTTTTGCCACTGCCTTCGTGCTCGTAGCTAGGGGCACGGGGATACCGAGCAGGTTCGTAGTCGGCTTCAAACCGAGAAGAGTCTCAACTGGAAGCTTCTGGGTCAGGAGTAGCGACATCTACTCTTGGGCTGAGGTCTACCTCCCTGAGGCAGGATGGATCCCGCTTGATCCGATTCCAGATCCAATCAGGACCGAGGATGCTTTAACCTCAGAGGTTCTCAGTAATCTAACATTTCCGTTTATCGAAAGGGAGAAAGAGAAGCCTGAGTCAAATCAGTCGATTGCTATCACCCCAAATGAGACGATAAGCGAAAAAAGTGCCGTGGTAAAGGGAAATGAGAGCCTCCCTGAGTTTCTAAACGAAACTAAAACCTCCAGCAGGATAGGAGCTTTGCTTGCAAACGGATTGTTTCTTCTCCTGTTAATAGGTTCCGCCGCATCCATAGCTATTTCAATAGGCCGCTTAAGGAGAAGAAGGGGCGAGACGTTGGAGGAAGAGGTTGTTGAAGAAACGTTAAAAGAGGAGGAATCACTCAAGATGCTAGAAGAGATGGAGAACATCTATCAAAAGGTTCTGGACTTCTACAACTCAGCCCAGTACAGGGAAGGCATCATCTTCCTAGGAGAGAAGTTTCAGGAGCTCACGGCCAGTTTAATGGACCTTTCAAGACAAGAGTGGGAGACGTACAGGGAGTTTCTTAAGAGGTTCATCGAGAATAATGACCTAAGGAAAGATGAGGAAGAGGCGCTCATGAGCTTTTCGGAGATCTTGGAGAGAGCTAAGTACAGTCAGATGCCAATATCTCAAGAGGACTTCTTAAAGAGCGTGAAGCTGTTCTCAGCCCTGCTTGAATTGATCTGCTCCTCCTTAGAGGCCTCCAAGGAGGTCGCATAATGGTAAAGAAGCAGGCCATATTCCTTGCGCTTCTCTACGGGATTATGATGGTCCTCTTTTTCTCACCAAATCCCTCCTTCTCGATTTTCAATGAGAAATGGGATGGATGTTCGAACTTGACTCTTATCATCTCAGAGATGGGAGGGGAAGTTAAACTTGTGGGATCATTAGAGGGCTTTAACGCCACCAAAGATCTTGAAGGAGAAGTTTTAGTGATTCTCAGCCCGGTGAGCGAGTTTGAAGAAACTGAGCGCGAGGAGATATTCGAGTTCGTGAGGAAAGGCGGGGGTCTCATAATAGCTGAGGATTTTCGAGAGGGGAGTTCTATCAGCGAATGCTTCGGCATAAAGTTCTCCAAAGAGTTGCTCCTTGACCCATCATCTTATTCAAAGCAGCCTTGCTTTCCAATAGCAAACCTAACGTTTAATGGTAAAAGTTGCTCAATTCTGCTCAATTACCCAAGCACATTGGTTTTGACGGGCAGATTTGTTTCGGGTAAGTACATCATAAAGCACGGAGGGGAGGAGCTCGAATGCAAGCTTTCGATTTTGGCGAGAAGCAGCCGGCTTAGCTGGCTTGACGTTGATTGCGATCTGAGTTGGGATGAGGGTGAACCGAGGCATTCCTTCCCCCTAATAGGTCTCATAGAGCTGGAGAGGGGAAGGGTTGCAGTCGTAAGCGACCCAGATCTTTTCATAAATGACATGATAATCAGGTTTGACAACCTTGAAGTTGCGAGGTACTTGCTCGAGTACGTTTCTGGCAACAGCTCCTCTCCAACTTTTTACTTCTTTGAGGAAAGGGTTTGGAGGGTAAAGCCCCTGCTCTATTATGTTCTTTCTATTTCAGCTAAGTGGAGTGAGCTTCCCCTATTTTCAAGGCTTTTCCTATCGTTCACGGCTTTAGGGCTCATTTTCCTCGGGTTGCTTTTTGGGATCTCCTACGCATCTGGGTACCCTTTCTTGAGATCTATCTTGGGCATGTTCGGAGGTGTCGAAGGGGAACTGGAGGAGGGAAAAGTGCCTAAAGCCTTGAGGGTTGAGGAAGTGAACTACGGTGAATACCTAGTGCCGATATTTGAGGCGATCTTCGAGAAGTTAAAGGAAGATCTCGGTTTAGAGAGCTTTTCTCCTGAGGATCCGAGGTTAGTTGACATGATACTGGCCAAGCACCCCTCGCTAGATGCGAGGTCCTTGAGTATGTTAATTGAAAGGTACAGAGACCTCCTGAGAGGTGGCAGGATATCTGACTTCAGGACATTCGCCAGGATATTCGATGCGCTAATGATGCTGGGCCGCGAACTCGAGGTTGAGTGGTGAGACTCGGTGCTGGTTAACCCAAGAAAATGCGGCTTCGCATAAGGTTTAATTTGTTCTAGAACTAATTCCTGCGGAGAGTGATTACTTGGGCTCTCAAGAGGCGAATGATGAGGACATTCGCATGAGCAAGGCCCTGGTAGAGAGGATGCTTAAGGAGCTTGAGAAGGCCATAGCTGGAAAGAGATCCTTACTGGAGAACATCATCGTAGCTTTCTTGGCGAGGGGTCATGTCTTGCTAGAGGGCCCTCCTGGATTGGGAAAGACTCTAATTGCAAGATCTTTGGCCAAAGTTTTTGGGTGCACCTTCAAGAGGATTCAGTGCACGCCGGACATGCTCCCATCCGACATTATAGGATCATACGTTTACGTTAGCCAGACTGGAACGTTTAAGTTCAGGAAAGGGCCCATCTTCGCGAACATAGTTCTCGCTGACGAGATAAACAGGGCTCCTCCTAAGAGCCAAGCTGCGTTTTTAGAGGCGATGCAGGAAAGGCAGGTGACGGTTGAGGGAAACCTGCACCTCCTTCCAGATCCCTTCTTCGTTATAGCAACCATGAACCCGCTAGAAATGACCGGAGTGTATCCTCTACCAGAAGCGCAGATCGATCGCTTCCTATTCAAGCTGGTGGTAGATTATCCCTCTGAAGAGGAAGAGCTTGAAATCATTTACGGGAAGGGTTTCGAAATGCTGGATGAAATAGGGGCTGTGACCTCTCCTGATGAGATAAGGGCAGTTCAGCAGCTAGTTGACAGGGTTTACATGGATCAAAAGGTTGCAAACTACATATTGGACCTGACTAGGAGGACAAGGGAATCGGAAATGATAGTGCTTGGGGCTAGTTCTAGGGCAGCCGTGTCATTGGCAAGGGCAGCAAAGGCAAGAGCCCTTATCTACGGGCGAAGCTACGTTATACCGGACGACGTTAAGGCGTTGGTGGTTCCTACGCTTAGGCACAGGTTATACTTGCGTCCGGAGGCTGAGCTGGAAGGGACCTCTGTTGAGGACGTCATAAGGTCGGTGTTGAGGTCCGTTAAGGTGAGATAATTGTTTTCCTCTCGTCTTCTGGTCGTAATTGCTTCGAGCTTCATATTCCTGTTCTCAGGAACCCTCTTTAATTCCTCGATTTTAACCTTCCTAGCATTTATTGTGTTGTGCGTTCTTCTCATCTCTTATTTCAACTTTCAGCTTTCGAGTAGGAACATAAGCTCCCTCGTTTTTGAGAGGGAGCTTTTGAAGAGCCGTGTGGCTAGAGGAGGGATCTTTGGAATCAGGATTGGGGTGACGAATCTTGGAAGCGGTTCATTGAGGGTTAGGGTGAGTGACTCCTTTTCGACCCATCGCCTGAAGTTGGAGCTTGGAAGCAACTTTGTAGACCTGAGGATTAACCCAAGGGAAAAAGTGGTGTTTTCATATTTCCTGAAGGCAATGGAAGAAGGAGTTGCAAGGGTAGGACCGGCTATTGTTTCAATTCAAGATTTTCTCGGCTTGTTCAGGTCGATTAAAGTCTTCGAGAAGCTAGATAGAGTAATCATACTTCCACCTGTGAAGGAAGTTGAGGAATCCATCTTGGAGTACAGTCTCTCTAGAGATTTCTTGTCAATTGGAGAGCACGTCTCAAAGACAATTGGCATTAGCACCGAGTACGCTTCGAGCAGGGAATACGTTCCGGGCGATGACTTGCGCTTCGTTGACTGGAAGGCCACCGCTAAGACTGGAAAGTTGATAGTTAAAGAGTTTGAGTCTCAAACGAGTTGCTCCTATCTCCTAATAGTTGATTGCGGAAGGAGCATGTCCGAAGGTTGGAGGATCAGGAAGATAGATTACCTTAAGAATGCCGTGATCTTGCTCGCAAGGGAGGCCATGAAGAGGGGAGACGAAGTGGGTCTGCTAATACCTTCTGTATCCGGAGTTGCCTTACCAAGGGGGGTGAGGAGATATCTGCCTCCCTCATCTGGCACAGATCAGTTCTACTCGATCTTGGAGCTAACCTCCTTAATACAGGCTCATGGTAATCCAGATTTCCTTAAGTCGATCGAATTCATTGAGAAAAGGATAAGACCTCCGCTGAACATCTTCTTAATAACAGATCTTGAGGAACACAGAGAAAAGAGGGTTTACGGCGCCGTTGAAAGGGCAATCTCTCTTGGTTACGACGTTACAATAATCTCACCTTACACTCCCTCATTCCTGGAGCCCAACAGGGTCTTAGGAGAGCGTGATTTCTTCCAGATCGCGGTGAGGATGGATATAGTTGAGGAGGAGAGGAAGATAAGGTCTGAAATTATTAGAAGGCTTCAAGGGCTTGGAGCTAAGGTGATTGAGGTGGGGCCCACGGACTTCTTCCCCATCATTCTAAAGGAGTACCATCTAACGAGGGCAAAGCCAAAGAGGTGATTTTTTGGCAGAAAAAAGCGAAAAGAAAATTGGATCCATAAAAAAGGAGTTTTCTGAGATGGAGAGCTTATTGAAGCCCGAGAGAATCCCTCTAGAGGGTCAAACTGTGAAAGGAAGGGCTGGAAGTAAAGCCCTTAAGCTCCTATCAGTCATGATTGCTGTATTCTTCTCCTTATTAGTCCTATTTATGTTGAGTAGATGGTTGAAACACCCATTAATCGTCGAATCCGGAATTCTGAAGGAGCTGGGCAAGGGAAAGTTTCTGCTGCACTCAATGCCTTTCTTTTTCGTGACGACGTCAGTACTTTCTATGATCTTCTCGAACTTGTTGCTTAGAACTGATTGGAGAAGGATCCTGAGAGAGGAGAGGATTTCTTATGCGGGCCTCGCTTCTCTCT
>JAVCBX010000120.1:0-5292 GCA_037917635.1 Thermoproteota archaeon
AGCCAAAGAAGATAGCTGAGCCTCTTTCCACTTCCCTCTCAGGGACTTCAAGAATTTTTTACAATTTAAAGGCTGCTGAGCTTGATGAGGATCCAATTGAGCTAGATTTGCTTGAAATGGAGGGGCTATTAAAGGAAATTTATGAAAAAGCGGGTCCTGAGGCATGCACCAGGTTTGCTATCGCTTATGGAGGTCCTCCTGAGACCCCATACTTTCCTGCATCGAGCTCGAAGAGGAGGGGGATCTCTTTCTGCCTAAGATATGCAAAGGCCCTGAAAGAAGAGATGCGTTCGAAAAAAGGTGATTTGAATGAGATTATGTCCTCATTGCTTTATCCCAAAGTTCGAGAGGTAAGGTCCGCTTGTTCTGAGGCTGGATTTGAGTTCATAGGTTTTGACGCTTCCCTTTCCCCATGGATGGATGAGAGCGTTGCAGAAATCGTAGAACTCATGTCAAAATCAAGCTTTGGAGGTCCTGGAACTTTTAGCTCAATTCATAAGCTTAACAAAGCCATTTCAACTTCGTCCAAAGGAATAAAGACAACTGGGTTCAACGAGCTTATGCTCCCCCTTGCGGAAGATAATAGGTTGAAGGAACTGGGTGGTTTAGGTTTCATTTCAGCAATCGACTTGGTTTCAATGATATCCGTCTCTGTCGCAGGTCTTGATATGGTGATCCTCCCTCTCTCCGTCGAAAGCAAGGAATTGGCTGAATTGCTTAGAGACTCGATGGTCCTAGCGTTTAGGAAGGGCAAGTCCATTGGAATAAGGATAATATTGGCCGATGCAGAGCCCTTAGAATGGATCGGTTTAGGTAGATTTCCCAAGGCGCCAGTGATACCAATATTCAGAAAGAACTAAGCGCAAGTTAGAAGGCTCTTCTCAGTTCTTTTTCTCTAGAGGTTTCTATTGAAGTAAATTCAAAGTTTTTAACTTAGCAGTTCAATAAATTCAGCGGGCGTTCCACAATGCTTGAGATAAGGTGGCATGGAAGAGGAGGTCAAGGTGTTTGGAGCGCTTCAATACTCCTTGCTACTGCAGCAATAAGGGAGGGGAAGTATGCCCAATCATTTCCAGAGTTCGGTCCGGAAAGAACCGGAGCACCTGTTCAGGCCTTCAACAGGATCGATGAAAAGCCAATAGTTGTTCACTCAAACATATACGAGCCTGATGTCATCATAGTCATAGATCCTACCCTTTTGGAGGATAGAGAAAGGATATTGGCTGGGATAAAACCAAATGGACACCTCCTAGTTAACTCGCCAGAGAGTCCAGAGAAGATAAGGGAGAAGTTGAAGGTGCCAAGGGAAGTTAGGGTATGGACGGTTGACGCTACTACGATAGCGCTTGAGGAGATGGGAAGGGCAATAACCAACACTCCGATGCTAGGAGCTCTGCTTAAGGCCGTTCCTGTTGTCTCGATAGAGGCCGTTAAGTCCGTGATCAAGGAGAGGTGGCCTGGAGAAGTTGGCGAGAAGAACGTGGGGGCCATAGAGAGGGCCATGAAGGAGGTGAAAGTTGGATGAAGAGCGAGAAGAGGGGTTGGAAGGAGATACCTATAGCTGGAGTCCCGTTTTTGAAGTCAACGGAGTATCACACCGGAGATTGGAAGGTCTTTAGACCAGTAATCGACGAAGAAAAGTGCATAAAGTGCGGAAATTGCTGGGTTTTCTGTCCAGATTCCGCAATTAAGTGGGATGGAGAGCAGGTTCCAAAGCCTTTGTACGAGTACTGTAAGGGGTGCGGGATATGCGCTGAGGAGTGCCCCGTTGATGCGATTCAGATGGTGAGGTGATGTTATGCAAAGGGTTGTTGAGCAGAAGATGATGGCCCTAAATGGGGATGAGGCAGTTGCTTGGGCTGTTAAGCAGAGCAACGTTGATGTGGTTTCGGCCTATCCGATAACGCCTCAAACAATAATAGTTGAGAGGATTTCTGAATTCGTCCACGAGGGAGAAGTTGACATAGAGTTCATAAGGATTGAGAGCGAGCACAGCGCTTTAAGCGCATGCGTAGGAGCCGCGGCTGCGGGCGCAAGAACCTTTACAGCTTCGGCTGCAAACGGGTTGCAACTCATGTTTGAAATACTTTACATAACGGCTTCCCTCAGGATGCCGGTAGTAATGGCGATAGTCAATAGGGCTCCTTCTGGGCCAATAAACATTCACTGCGATCATAACGACTCCATGGGAACAAGGGATGCTGGATGGATCCAGATGTATTGTGAGGACGCTCAGGAAGCGTATGATACGACTATTCAGGCCTTTAAGATCTCTGAGGATCCGGATGTTTTGCTTCCAACGATGGTAATGCTTGATGGATTCCTCATAAGCCACACCCTTCAAAACGTCTCCATATTGCCAGATGAAGTGGTTCATGAATTCGTGGGAGAAAGAAAGATCGTTAAGATAAGGGTTCCAGAGATTCATGGTGAGAAGGAGGTCCCGTTAATGCTAAATCCCAAGTATCCGCTTACCTTCGGTCCTCTTGACCTCTTTGACTATTACTTCGAGCATAAGAGGCAGCAAATCGAGGCGATGAAGAGAGCATTCCAGGTTATCGAAAGAGTTCATAAGGAATACGCTGAGATAAGCGGAAGGTCCTATGGGGATGGCTTCATAGTGCCCTACAAAACTGAAGATGCCGATGTGGTTGTTGTTGGGCTGGGCTCAACCATGGGAACGGCAAAGGCCGTTGTAGATGAGTTGAGGCAGGAAGGAAAGAAGGTAGGATCCATAAGGATAAGGGTATTCAGGCCCTTCCCAAGGGAACGCTTGAGGAAGATTCTCTCCGGTTTCGAAGTGGTTGGAGTGCTTGATAGAGGGATAAGCTTCGGCCACTTCGGTCAAGTATATACTGACCTTTGCGCAGCCCTCTACGGCATGATAGACGCTCCCTCAATGATAGACTTCGTTTACGGATTGGGTGGTAGGGACATGGACCCAAGGCTCCTCAAGAAGATATTTGAGGAGGTTCTTGAGGCCAGAGAAAAGGGACCAGAGCCCGTTTTAAGGATAAGGGGGGTGAGGTAAAGCATGGCGAGGGGATTCGTCCCTAAAATAAAGGAGCTACCTAAGTTGATGGAGAAGGACCCAGGGATCCTTCCTGGTCACAGGGCATGTGCTGGCTGCGGTTGCGCTATAGTGCTCAGGCACCTAATGATGGCCAGGAGGAGGCCCATCGTCATAGCCAACGCAACTGGTTGCATGGAAGTTGTAACCACCATATTCCCCTACACAGCTTGGAAGCTCCCGTGGATACACGTTGCCTTTGAGAATGCTGCTGCGGTTGCTGCTGGCATAGATTCTGGAAGAAACAAGCTGAAGAGGGCGAGAAGATTCTCAGGTGAAGAGATAAGTTTGGATTACGACGTGGTCGCAATTGCAGGAGATGGTGGGACTTACGACATAGGCCTTCAAGCCCTATCTGGAGCAATGGAAAGGTGGCACAACTTCCTTTACATTCTGTACGACAATGAAGCTTACATGAACACTGGAATTCAGAGAAGTGGCGGAACTCCCTTTGGAGCTTGGACCACAACAACTCCTGTTGGGAAGAAGATAAAGGGCAAGCCCCTCACGAAGAAGCCAATAGTAGACATAGTGGTGGCTCACAGAATTCCTTATGCTGCAACCGTTTCGCCAGCCTACTGGGTTGATGCAGTTAAAAAGTTCAGGAAAGGGCTAGAAACCGAGGGACCTGCATTTATACACGCGTTCGGGGTCTGCCCAAGGGGTTGGAGGTCAGCGGAGAAGGATACGATAAAGCTCTCAAGGCTAGCAGTTGAAACCTGCTTCTTCCCTCTCTACGAGGTAGTCAACATGGAATGGTACTTGACGGGACCCAGCCTGACGATAGCTAAGAACCCTGACAGGAAAAAGCCCGTTGAGGAGTACTTAAAGCTTCAAGGAAGATTTAGACACATGTTCCTTCCTGATAACAAGTGGATGCTTGAGAAGTTTCAAGAACTGGTCGATGAGAACTGGGAAATCCTGCTAAAGAGGGCGGTGAACGTCTAAGCTACCACTCCTCCTCTTCTTCACTCCAAGTCTCCAGATCCTCTTCCCACTCCTCTTCTTCGAACCCCTCTCCTAAGAGCTCAACCTTCTCAACCATGTGCCCTGATATTACGACATAGAGCAGAGCTCCACACTCAGGACAGCTCATTTCCCCGTCATATTCGTCCTCTTCCATGTAGATTATCTCATTGCATGAAGGGCAAACTATGTTGGGCAAGGCTCCTCAATGATGAAGGAGATTAATAGATCCCCTTTTAAGTTTTATCTTGGAGATGAAGAGTGGGTTGAGCAACTTAGCTCGCGACGAGGGGCTTTTAATAGCGGCTACTGCTGACATACACTCCCCAAGATACCTTAAGATGCTGAAGGAAGCTGTTAAGAGGGTTAAGGAAAGGCCAGATATCGTTCTCTTAGCCGGAGACCTTATAAACAAGGGAAATGTGAAGTGGTACGCTCCTACAATCGAAGTTATCTCCCAGCTTGGATCGAAAAGAGTTTTTGCCATCTTTGGAAACGAGGAGTACGAGGAAACTCACGATAAAATCAAGGAGTCACTGGAAGATCGCGTCACTTTTCTCGAGGAAGAATCAATCGAGATTGAGTTAAAGGGAATTAGAATTGGAATTGTTGGGACAAAAGGAAGTCTTGAGCAGCCCACAACTTGGCAGGAAAGGAACATCCCTGGAATAAGGGAGGTTTATGAGGAGAGGGTAAAGAAGGTTGAACAACTGCTTCTTGGACTCGATGCTGAGCTTAAAGTACTTCTCATGCATTATTCACCCACCTTTAAGACTTTATTTGGTGAGTACAGGAGCATTTGGCCCCAACTTGGACATAGAGGATACGAGAAGGTCATTGAACGCACCAGGCCCAACCTAGTGATTCACGCCCATGCTCACAACGGAACTAAAAGGGCCTTCGTTTCGAACGTTGAGGTCATAAACGTCTCCCTCCCATTGTGGAAGGACCTAGTGCTGGTGAGGCTTGTAAAAAGGGCAAGCCTTGAGCAGTACTTCTAGTCCTCAGATGGTCTCTTCCAAGATTTTTAACAGTTCCTTAACCTTTTTTGGCTTGTATCTCCTTCCAAAGATCCTGCAAATCAATCTTTCTATTATGTTAAAGTGTATTCTTCCTCCACAAGCGTACTCGTGCCCCCCTCCTCCATATAACTCACAGATACCCTTCAGTTTCACATCACCTCTTCCTCTATAAAGGCCAAAACCACCGTCACACGAATAAAGGACAAGGGAGAACTCTATTCCCTCCCTTTTAGC
>JAVCBX010000180.1:0-5266 GCA_037917635.1 Thermoproteota archaeon
GATAAAGGAAGCCGCTGCTTACTTGCTTGAGAAATACGATGGAAGATTAGATGAGATCCTAAAGAAACCTTTGGAAGAAGCCAGAAGGGAGCTCACATCAATTCCAGGGATTGGACCTAAGACAGCCGATGTCTTGCTTCTTTTTTCAGCTGGAAGGCCTACAATTCCCATTGATACGCATGTGATGAGGGTTTCAAAGAGGATAGGACTTGCACCGAAAGAAGGGAGCTATGAGAAGGTTAGGGAGAGTCTTATGAGGGCTTTTCGGTCAGAGGACTACTTAAACTCTCACCTCCTCCTGATAAAGCTAGGCAGGACTTATTGCAGGCCTAAGAATCCGAAATGCAATGAGTGTCCTGTAAGGGATTTATGTGAGTTTTACAACAAGGATCGGGAACCGAGCCCTAGGTTCAGCTAATATCTCTCCTCGTTTTGCCCAAATATTAGGGAATTCCACCTAATTTCATGAATTTCGGTCAATTTCAGCAAAATTCCAGATCTTTCAGTAAATGAATTCAGAAAAGCTTATTTTAATTGAATTTAGGTTGAATAGGGGGAATTTTTGAAGACAGAAGAGGAGGAAAAGCTGCTCATTAAGTTCTTTAACGACGTCGATGAGTTTAAGAGGAGATTGGTTGAGTTGAGGAGGAGCACAAGACGCGGAGATCTAATTACAATAGGTAGAATTAAGGTTCCTCTCGAGGAAATGGACTTCTCAAAGAAGTTCGAAATCTTATCTTATGTTACCGAGCTCAAGCTTGCTGCTGAGGAGATGGGATTTAAAGTCATGAAAGAAGGGTTGGAGATAACGGTTTACTCTTTTTAGGCCTCTACAGGTCTAGTTCTTCAAATCCAGAGAGAAGCTCCTTATACTAAGCTAATCTGATGCCTCTTAGCTTAACAGGAGAGTTAGCTTGTAAATGGGCCCCAAGTGTGGGATCCTCCTCTTCCTTTCTTATCAAAGCCCATAAGTTGTATGTTCTCTCATCTTTTTATTTTGAGATAAGGTTTTTCTTTAGATGAGGGCCAAGATTGACCTTTTAATAAAGAACGTTATTGTACTGCCAGTTGTTCCCAAGGGCCTTGTCATTGAGAGGGGGTACATTGCCGTTTCTGGAAACAGGATCGTGGACATAGGATCCATGGAAAGGATGCCCAACCTCGCTGCAGAGGATGTTTTGGATTGTAAAGGAGCATGCGCTTTGCCGGGTTTGATAAACACGCACACTCATGCCCCCATGACGCTTCTAAGAGGAGTTGGGGATGGCCTTCCTCTTAACAAGTGGCTCGAGGAGGAGATATGGCCAAGGGAAATGAGGCTGACTGAGGAGGACGTTTACTGGGGAAGCATGCTAGCATGCCTTGAGATGATCAGGTCTGGAACGACCTGTTTTGTTGATATGTATTTCATGGAGGACTCGGTTGCAAAGGCCGCGCTTAACTCCGGACTAAGGGCCTTCCTCTCATACGGAATGATAGATCTAGGAATGGAGGAGAAGAGGGAGAAGGAGATTAAAATAACTAAAGAGTTCGTGGATAGGTGGCATGGAGCTGGAAATGGCTTGATAAATTGCATGATAGGCCCCCATGCGCCTTATACTTGCTCAAGAGAGCTTCTTATGACCTCTAAGGAGATAGCTGATGAAAAGGGTCTAATGATAAATATACACCTATCGGAAACAAGAGAAGAGGTCGAAAAAATAAAGAAAGAGACGGGAATGAGACCGATCGAATATCTCGACTCATTAGGTCTTCTTGGTCCCAACTTGCTTGCTGTTCACTGTGTTTGGGTTTCTCAGGAAGAAATAAGAATGCTCGCTGAAAGGGGAGCCTCGGTTTCTCACTGCCCGAGCAGCAACTCGAAACTTGGTTCTGGAATAGCTCCGATAAAGGAAATGATGTCGGAGGGCGTGAACGTCTCGATAGGCACAGATGGGAGCGCCAGCAACGACGATTTAGATATGTTTGAGGAGATGAGGCTAACTTGCTTCCTCCAAAGGGCAAGGCTAATGGACCCAACAGCAATAAGGGCGAGGGATGTCATTGAAATGGCTACGATAAGGGCTGCACGTTCCCTTGGGCTGGAGAAACAGGTAGGCTCCTTAGAGAGAGGAAAGTTGGCTGACATAATAATTGTAGATCTAAATACACCAAGAACAACTCCTCTTAATGACATAGCTTCCAACCTGGTCTTTTCAGCTTCTGCAGCTAACGTTCGCACTGTTATAGTGAATGGGAGGATCTTGATGAGGGATGGAAGGGTTCTGTCAATTGATGAAAACAGAGTTCTCAGAGAAGCTTCCTCCAGAAGGCTACGATTAAATCAACAGGATTAGAGCTGATCATGAGGTCTTGCTAGATTATGGGTCAGCTCCCTTCTCTTTTAGGAGATTTATGGCCTTCAAAGCCCATTCAGGATCTGCCAGAAATGCTCTTCCGACAGCCATGAGGTCCGCTTTTCCTTCAAGAATGGCTTCGTTCGCGAAGCTAGGTGATTTAATCCCTCCAACTCCTATTACTGGCACTTTAACCCTTCTCTTAACCTCCTGAGAGAGATTGAGGAAGTAACCCTCTCCCCTTGCCCAAGGAGGACGAGATCCGCAGAGACCTCCCGACACATCTATGACATCGACTCCGAACCTCTCGAGATGTGCGGCTACCTCAACTCCCTCTTCAATGCTTAAACCTCCCTCCATGTAGTCGGTTACGCCGAGTCTGAAGAAGAGCAAGCCATCTATCTCCTTTCTCACCTTCTCAACAATTTTGAGGTGAAGCCTCATCCTGTTCTCAAGGGTTCCTCCAAATTCGTCCGATCTCACGTTAGTTAGGGGAGAGAGGAACTGACTCAAAAGGAAGCCGTGAGCTCCGTGTATCTCGACTCCATCGAATCCAGCCTGCATTGCCCTTTTTGAAGCACTGACAAAATTCTCAACAAGCTCATCTATCTCTTCAAGACTTAGCTCCTGTGGAATCTCCTCTCCTCCAGGGACCCTAACGGGAGAGGGGCCGAGAGGCCTCCTTCCAATCACTTCCCTTGGAGACTTCCCTCCAGCATGATTTAGTTGTATTATTCCAACCGCTCCTTCTTCCTTTATTGCCTTGGCCAGCTTTTTCAAGCCGGGGATCATGTTATCAGAGTGTATTCCCAGTTGATTAGTGGAAAATCTTCCATCCTTCGAGATGAAGGAGTGCTCCACAATTACCGTACCAGTCCCCCTTGCCCTAAGCTTGTAGTGTCTGATTAAAGCTTCAGTCACCCTCCCTTCCTCATCCGCTAAGCCAGTTGCCATAGGAGGCAGAACTATCCTGTTCCTGACTACCTTTCCCCTTATCACCAGCTCTTCAAGAAGCTTTGCCATTTAACACTCCTCCTGCGTCCAATTTCAACGGTTAAAGATCCTTTTTTAAAAATAAAGGATTTTGTATGGCTTACCTTTTGAGCGATCAATCCGCAAAGCTAGGGACTTAGCAAGGGCTTTACTCATGTAAATAAAAAGTAGCAATTTTTTCTTTTCAGAGGGTAATTTAATAATGAAAAAAGAGGATAGACGGCAAGAGGAGGAATGAGTGATCCCATAGAGGATTTCAAGGAGAGCTTAAGGAAGCTTTTGGACCACGTCGAGAGGGATCCCGCAAAACTTTCCATGATCTTGGACGAGTTGGAGAGAGATAGAGAGGTCAGGGACTTCTTCTTCACCGTAAAGCATCCAATGCTTCAGAGGAACAGGTTCCTTACGTTTCTTTATATGATAATTGAGATGTTTCTTTCTGCCATCTTTCTTATCCTAGGACTTCTCTTCATAATACCAACCTCCGAACAGGAGTTTCAATCGGTAATAGCAAGCTTCATCAGTCTTCTAAGCTCAGTTAGTATAAGAGGAACCCGCCTGCTTGCCTTCTTCCTTGGCTTAGCGCTTCTGATCATGAGCATAATGAATCTCTCAGATGTCGGCGAGTCCATGAGGGTTCTTGGGTTGGTGGAGGAGGAAGGCGTTGATAAGGAGGGTTAGGAGGAGCTTCACAGCCCTATATCTATTAACTGGTATTCTCTGCATCCTGCTGTTCTTCTTGATCATCAGCGGGATTGTTCTAATCGAAGCAATAGAGCCCATTTCAAGGATCTTGCTTGGTTCTCTTGCGTTAATATTTGGCGTTGGAACTGCTGTTCTTTTCAGGGAAGTCCTCTCTAGGTTCCTTCCTAAAGGGGCCATCTATGAGCTCAGGAAAGGAGAGCCGATCTATGGGTTTAGTGAGCTTTTAGTTGCGGGATTGGGCGCTACAATGGGAGCATCGATGTTAACAGTTCTACCTTATGCAATTGAGGGCTTTTCAGCCCCCGTTACCTTAGTAGCTATCGTCCTTTCGGGAGCCGTATCTCTCATGCTTGCCGTTGGCTACGGTAGAATGTATAGAGAGGCCTTAAATAAGGGCAAGATTCTGATAGGCGGGCCAGCCTTCGTTCATGAGGCCTTTGGCAAGGGGGCAGCTTATTTCCTAAGCAGATTTAGTATGTGGGTTGGAACGACTGCTCTAACCTCCTTCAACGTGATCATATTCTGCAAGTTCATCCTTAACTACCTTCCGGATTTGATGAAATCTTTAGGGCTTAGCTTTCTCATGCTGCCAGTTGTTGCACTTATCTTGCTTTCTTTCGCTTATTGGCTGTACTTCCTGCTGAGATATGAAAGAAAGGAGAAGAGAAAGGTTATAAGAGCTCAGAAATTCCTAATATCTTCCTTCTTCCTCCTTCTCGCCCTAAGCCTGTTCATCTTCCTGAGAGTTCCTGGAGATTATGGGATTGAAGAAAGGCTTCTCCTTTTACCCGATCCATCTAAGGTAATATTCACTGCCGGCTACATATACCTCGTCCTGTTCGGTTTTCAAGAGATCCAGGCCCTGGTTGGCGACGTTAAGGATGAGATCAAGTTCTTTGGAAAGAGGGTGGATAGAGGTTCCTTCGTTCCAACCTCCATGATAGCAACCGTTCTAATTGCGATCATTACTTTCATGGTTTACTCCATCATTCTATCTAGATTCTCCCTTTCAGGCGAGATTCCACCAATCGAGGTTGCAAAAAGGTCTGGAAATCTTTCTTTTGTCCTAAACTCAGTTATCTTTGTGATGGCTGTTATTACAACGCTCATACCATCGTATCTGGCTGCTTCAAGGCATCTCACAGAATTAGCACGAGACGAGATAGTTCCAGAAAGGATCGCACAATACAGCTGGCTGTTCACCCTACTTGCTATCGGGCTCATGCTTATGC
>JAVCBX010000040.1:0-5232 GCA_037917635.1 Thermoproteota archaeon
AGGGTGGTTTTTAGTAGCCCTGGTTGAGTTTTTGGGCAGCAATCCCTTTGATTGTTATACCTGAATTATGTCTTCATAGTAAACGAAGAAGAAAGGATGCTTATTGATAGGTTTGGAGATGATTACCTGAAATACCAAGAAAACATCGGTAGATTTGTTCCCAAGCTAAAGAAGAAAAATTAGCTAAAAACCACTTTTACCCTCACGAATGTGATTGGAGCATCCCAGTTCTAAACGTTAAAATAGATTGAAGGTTTATTGCCACGGTGCGTGGTATGGGATCCAGAGTCCCTCTAGAGGAGTTTTACAAGCTTGCTCCATCCGAAAAAGAGATATCTTTGCTATATTTGGGCTATTCGGGTATCCTTTTGAGAATAGGTGGAAAGTACCTTCTTTTTGATCCTGCTGACATGCTAAAAGGAGTTGAGGGATCTCTTAAGGAGCTTTACGCGGTTTTCTACACCCACGGCCATTACGATCACTTCCACTTTGACTCGGCAAAGAGGATATACGAGGCTACTAATGCGTTCTTTATAGCAGAAGAATCAGTTTACGATGAGATAAGGAGGTTTGTCCCTGACAACAAGAGATTCCTCGCTAGAGCAGGGGAATTTCGAGCAGGAGAACTGAACGTAAGCTCGATAGAAGGACTTCACGTTGGCAAGATCATGCTCTTCAGAGTTTCATCGGAAAAATGGTCCCTTTTCCATGGAGGAGATTCAAACTACGTTTCTCTACCCTTTCAGGCCGAAATAGCCATTCTTCCAACTGGAAAACCGTCTCCAACTGCTTCTCCCCAAGCAGCGCTAAAAATGGCACTCGATCTAAAGCCGAGGCTTGTAATAGCGGTTCACGGCTCTGAAAGTCAGAACAAGGAACTTCAGAAGCTTCTATCGGAGAGAATGCCTGACGTGAAGTTTTTCGCTCCTCGTGAAATGGATCCATCCATCGTAAGCTTTAGGGACTAAATAGATGCTCAGATGGGTGGCTTACTCCACTTGCAAAACTCCCTCAGCAAGATGGTTGCATAGCTTCCCTTTTCAAGCCAAAATGAGATTAAAAGATCCTCATCCTCAGCTTTTACCTTCAAAAGCTTGTATGACATTGGGATCTTCCTTAGCCCACCTTTTTCCCTCAACTTCCTGACCTCCAAGTTGAAGTCACCAGGACTCACTTCCTCCTTTTCTAGAACAGATAGAACGATCTCCCCTGCCTCCCCCTTCGGGATCTTTGACTTGTATCCTATTATGGGTAGCGCTGGCTTGCCTCCTTTCACGAAGTCCCCTTCAATGAACTCGTTTAGCGGATGTCCTCTCTTCATTCTTTCCGAAACCATCAAATTAAATAGGTAGGATTGGTATGAGTTTATAAAAAACCTTAGAAGCCTTAGATCTAGTCTTAACAAATCCCTAATTCCAGATATTCTCCTCCTAAGTCCCATCCTAGTTGAAAACTCCTCATATTCTCCCTTCAGCAATAACCTTCCAAGCTCGTGATTTCTATTCTTCCCTCCAAACCTCTGATAACCGTAATAGTTAGGACAGCCTCTTTTGCTAAGCTGTGAAGTTGTATCCTCGATGAAATCAATGTTTTTTACGCTTCTAAGCCTTACTTTGAAGAAATTCCCCTTTAGATAGCCGATCCTAACCTTTCTTCTTGTTCTGAAGCTTCCAAGTACTTTAAGACGGTCTTCTACCCCTATTTCCTTTAGATCTACTTTTTTGTATGGAATTGAGATCTTTTGGACCGCAATTGCCCTCTTGTCCTTTAATCCAGCGACTCCAATCGCTTTTTTCGGTATTCTAAATTTATCTGATATTATGTCAATTACTTCCCTCGTTGAGAGGTCCTTCTTCCACACGATAAGCACGAGATGGTTTCCTGAATCGTCCCTTCCTATCACCGAATTCTCAACGACTATGAAATCCTCTGGCCTCTCCTTTATCCTTCCATTTATCCCAGGAGTATCTGTAGCATAGAAGAGCAGGCCCAGTTCCTTGTCAATTTGTGAGAACGTCTTCAAGTACACTTCTTTAAACGTTAGAGCTCCTCGATTAAAAATAAATTCCATGGGCTCAGAATGATGTTGGAAAGATGAGGATAGATATTTCTGTGGCAAATAGGCTTGCAAAAGAGCTTTCAGGGATTAAACAATCTTTAAACGCCTTTGATGAAAGGTTTTACCCTGAAAAAGAGGAAGAAGACGAGAAAGTCGCCTCTTACTTCCTTTTCTTAGTAGCAATAGATCACAGGACAAGAGTTAAAGGGAACTACGCGATGAAGGTTGGAGAGGAAGAATTCTCAGGGTCAGAACTCCTCTTTAGACTTGCAAAGCTGAAGTTTGAAGACGATCCTGAGTTCTTCACCGCAGATAGAATGAAAAATATCTCGATTGAGGAATTTAAGGGAGTTTTTATGCCAAAAGGCGTATCGTTAAGGGATCCAGCTATAAGAACAGCTCTGCTAAGAGATTTAGGCTCAAAACTTGCTGCTTTACATGAAGGAAAGGCAATAAATCTTCTAGAAAAGACAAAGAACAAAATAAAGGGAACTCCAGAAGATCCAGGGATTATTGAGCTACTAAAGACCTTCATAGCTTATTCGGATCCTGTTGAAAAGAAATCCTTTCTCCTGATAAAGTTCCTCAAGAGGAGAGGGATATTTGCACCAGAGGATGAGGAAAATGAGCAGGTTGCACTTGACAATCATCTTCTCAGAATTGCAATTAGAACCGGACTTCTGAGGCTTGACAGCTCCTGGCTTTCCCTTCTCAGAAGGGAAAGGGATTCGACTTACGAGGAAGATACCTTGCTGAGGATGATGGCAAGATCGGCATTTAAGTTAGTTGCAAACAAGGCAAAGGTCTCTCCCTTTGTGCTTGACGATTTCCTCTGGCTTCAAGGGAGACAAATCTGCAGAGAAGAAAAACCGCTCTGCGGGAGCTGCCGAATAAAGAGGGCTTGCTTGGGCGAGGGGAGCTGGTTCGGTTGGGCTAAGGAGCCGTTCAATGATAATTGGTATTACTAGCTCAGGCTCCCAGCTAAAAGAAAAAGCTCAAGAACTACTTAAAGACCAATGCTGGCTTTCCTGGCAGAGCCCTAGATGCTCTTTCCTCCTCAGAAGTTTCAGTCTGCTCAATTATTACGCTTTTCACCCCAGTTTTCTCCGCAATCATCGCTTTTAGAGCCTCTAACATTCTAATCTCAGTTTCTCTGCTTGCATTTTTCCAGACTCCATGCTCTTTGACGAATTCGAGGACCAAGCTTTGTGCTTCCTTCCCTTTTTCCTTTAAGAACTTCCTAGCAACTGACATGGCTTTTTTAACTTCTATTGGCGGTTTAAGTTTTTTCAGCTCTTCCATAGCCTCGTACTTCCATTTGGGAGCAACTATTACCTTTAGGGTTTCTGGCTTCACCTTTAAAACCTTGAGAACGCTATTTGCATCCTCAATCGTTCTTTCCACCACTTGATAGGCTATTTCCACTTCTGGATCAATTGAGCTCTCATCCACCCCTGGCCAAGATTCTAATGAGACAAAACTCCTGTGCCCAAGCCCATGCCACACTTCCTCTGCCAAGTGCGGGATTATTGGGGCTAAAATCCTGATCCACTTATCGAGTAAGCCTTTAAGGAGCTTGAAGTTGCTGCCTCCATACTTCAAGTAGGTCTCTACATCCCTTAGAGCTATGAAGAAGCCTCTTATCGCCGCATCCCTTGGTTTGAATGAGGAGAACATCCTATCCACTTCCTTAACAGCGCTGTTTATTCTTGAGGCTATCCACCTGTCTAGAAGCTCGTTTTCCTTTCCTTCTTCAGACTCAGAGACTATCCTCTCTACAAGTTCGTAGAACCTCCTGAGACTGTTTCCTACCGTTCTAACCCCTACTTCCCTCCAATCAAGCACAGTACCTAGATCTGCTGCGCTAACTATGTAAAGCCTGAACCAATCCGCCGAGTATCTCTTGGGAACTTCTACCAAGGGGATGACGTTCCCCTTGCTCTTTGACATCTTCGCTCCTTCCCTTATCACAGGCTCGTTCAAGGTGAACCTTCTTGGCCAATGCCTCTCCTCGAATATCGCAACGTGATGGAATACGGTGAAGGTAAGGTGGTTCGTTATGTGAGCAATCATGGTGTGCCTCTGGTCGAGCGGGTACCAATAGAGGAACTCATCCCTCATCCTCCTTAATTCCTTAACGCCTATACCCAGCTCCTCGCTTAACGACGTAGGATCTCCCTTGCCTAGGAACACATAGTCCCAGAATTCCGGCTTAAGATCCTCTTTCTTTAAATTAAGCCTCCTTATATGTCTTATTACTGTATAAAAGGCCATGTAAATAGTAGAATCGCTCAGTGATTCTATAATCCAATCAGGATCGAAGGGAAGCCTTGTACCAATCCCTCTCTTCCTTGCACAGGGCCTCTTGTCGAGCCATTCTATCGTATCCTCGAAAAGCCTTCTATAAACCTCAGGAATTATCTCCATTCTATCTAAGGCCTTTTTAGCCAATTCTTTCCATCTTGGAGCATTGAAGTCCAGAAACCACTGATCTGGAAGCACTGCAACCCTTACTTCGGCCCCACACCTGCACCTAACTGGCAGAAGCTTTGCTGCGACCTCATAAACTGGAACCGCATCGCCTCTCTCCTTCAACCAGGAAACGACCTTCTCCTTAACCTCAGATATCCTGGTTCCTGCAAAAGGCCCCACGACCAGAGTACCACCGTAAAACTCTGCCTTATAAACCTCCTTTGTGGCCTCTTCAAGCTTGTGAAAATCCTCTTGGCTTTTGATCTTCATTCTCTTGACCACTTCTTCAGCGGGGAACTTGCCGCATCCCGGAACGTCTATTATATGAACGGGCTCTATGGGATCCACAAGCTCCTTTTCGATTCCAAAAGCATCTGGATCCCTCTTTAAATCTATCAGAGCGGCATAATCGAAGGGGGCATGAGCTGGAACGCTATAAACTACGCCCGTCGCATTATTAACATCGACGAACTTAGCTGGAAGTACGGGAACTTCCTTCCCATTTGGAGCTCTGACAACCGTTCCTATAAGTTGTTTTCCCTCAAACTTCCTCAAAACTCTGAAATCCCAGCCCTGTAGCCTTAGCTTATCAACAGCCCTTTCAGAAACTATCCATCTCTCCTGCCCCATATCTAACTCAACGTACATTCCATCAGGATGAACCCAAACGTTCGTCACACCGAAGACCGTTTCAGGCCTTA
>JAVCBX010000125.1:0-5114 GCA_037917635.1 Thermoproteota archaeon
GAACCTCAAAACATCAGCTAGCCACCTATTTTCCCTTTCCAACTCCAAGATCCCTTCATTAAATTCACTCTTTCCAACTATTCTCCTTAGAAGCTCCCTCACTTCATCTGTAACGAGGATTGGGGGTTCATAGGAGCTCAGCTTGTGAAGCAAATCAACCATCCTTAAAACGGCATTAACCCCTGCTTTGGGCATTGCTGAGTGAGCCGATCTCCCTCTTGTCCTCAGCCTTATCCAGAAGACACCCTTCTCAGCAACCTGAACCAAATAATGGTTTCTCCCTCTTATGGGAAGGACAAGACCTCCGCCCTCGTTTATCAAGAGGTCAGCCCTCACTTTCTCAGGGTAAGCCTCAACTAGCCACCTAACGCCAGCATGGGCTCCTCTCTCCTCGTCAGCTGTTGCTAGGAAAACAACCTCTCCCTTCGGTTTGAAGCCTTCCCTCTTGAGGATCGCCATCGCAACAGCTTCACATGCTACCAATCCTTTACAGTCGTGAGTACCTCTTCCCCAAACGAAACCGTCCCTCACCTCGCCGGAGAAGGGATGAACGCTCCACTTCCTTGGATCTGCCGGAACTACATCCAAGTGTGAGAGAAGGACGAGCCTTTTCCTGCTATTGCCCTTAAGGCTAGCCATTATGTTTCCTCTTCCTTCAAAGCGCTCCAATATTTCAGGCTCATATCCCTCAGAGCTGAGATAATCGTATAGGAGCTCAGCCGCTTTTGTTTCATTTCCCGGAGGATTCGTAGTATCTATTTTTATCAACTTAACCAAGAGATCTGTTACCTCTTTCTTAAGCCCTTCCTCGTCCATACTCTGATCAAATGCTTTGAAATCTAAAAAACTTCTTAGGTTCAATAGGTGCAAATTTAACCTTAAAAGCCTTGATTAAACCTTGATCTCCTCCTTTACGAGGGTTCCTTCCTCAAACCACCTTCCAACCAGGGTCCAGTTTGGCAATGACTTCCAGAACTCTCTTTCCTCGGGGACGGGTTCCGATGAAATAATCGAGAGAGTCGGCCTTCCGGGTCTGCCCTCCTCTCGGTCCCATACCCAAAGGGTATACCACTCCTCCTTGAGACTAGCTCCTCTCAAAGCGAATAAAGAGGATCCATCCGTGAGGATGAAGTTAACTGCAGTTATCCCGAGCTCCTCCTCCTTTTTCCTAAGTTCTGAAGCTATCTCCCTCAAGTGCTCCAAGATATCTCTTGGTTCATTTAAGTTAGATCCTTTCAAGCCACTTAATATGTGAAGAAAAAGGACCTCGCTATCGGTATCGCCTAAAGGCTTTAGGTCCAGCTCCCTAAGAAGAACGTCCCTTTTGACGCTTCCATTGTGGCAGAAAGACCAGAACTTTCTTTCGAAAATTTTAACAAAGGGATGAGAGTTTAGAAAACTTATCGAGCCCTGAGATGCTTTTCTAGCGTGAACTAAGGCTAAGTTGGCTTTGGGGAAGTGCAGAGGAGGTCTTTCCCATATAGGGGTTGGTTCCCTCAGATAAAGGATGGGACTTGATCTCAAATAAGCTACCAAACCCCATCCATCACATTGATCCTTTCTGAGAGCAAGGTCAGAGAGCCAGCCTACTAGCATGCTGATATTAACTGGTTTTGAAGATATCATGGCAGCCATCCTGCACATAGGCCCACCTCTTTGCCCTTCCTCGGCCAACAATCCGTCAGGCTGAGGCATTTAAACCTTAACCAAAAAGGCTTGAAAAAGCATCTCACATTCCATCTGTGTGCAGATTCTTCTCTTAAGGGCTATTGATACAATCCCAAAGTGAGCGCGCGCTACAAACAGTCTCCCCAACGTTTGAAACATTTAGTGTTATCAAACCTTTTCCTACGCTGTCGTTTGTATCCTATAAATGCAGATTTGATACTAATAACCCGGAATTAGTCCAGAAGTTAAACATAAAGCACTACTGATTGTCAACAGTAAACAGCATTGTTGGGTATTTAGCCATATTACCATTAAAAATATATATGGTTAGATGATTTATTCTTGAGCAGGATGGTCAAGACTACGATAATTTTGGACGATGAGTTGTACAAGGAGCTCGTTAAGGAGGCATTGGAGAAGTATGGCTCAACAAGGAAGCTTTCTAAGCTTATAAATGAGAAGCTTAGAGCTTCGATTTCAAAGACTTCGAGGGAAAACAGGAGGGAAAAAGGGAGAAGCATTCGTGTCAAACTTAGGAAGGTTTTGTCACCTGAGGAAATTGAGAAGCTTGCTGAAGAAGGCTGGGATGAGGTGTTGGGTTGGAAGCCATAGTGGACACAAACGTTTTAGTCTATGAGATGGTGGAGGACTCATTATATCACAAGGAAGTGTTGAATAAGCTTAAGAAACTTGATAAAATCTGTATTCCAACCAACATTTTGATTGAGTTCATCCTAGTTTTAAGGAAACTAGGGCTGGACATCGAGATCGTAATTGATAAGGTTAAGGAGATATTAGAACGTGAGGATGTGAAGTTAATCCCGATAAGTCCATCTGACTTTAAAGAGGCGATTAGGATTATAGGTGAGAAGAGCCTAAGCCTCAGGGAGATCAACGATAAAATTGTCCTAGCTATTGCAAGGAGAAGAAGGCTACCGCTATGCACTTATGATAGAAGCCTTCTTGAGCAAGCGAAGGAAATGAGCATAAAGGTTGGATGATGGCTACTTTGTATATTGCTGATAGCACAACAGCGTTGCCAAATGCTTCGGGCCATATGCTAGTTTTGCGTATGAATTGGGTATATTCAGCATTTGTTAAGGTTCGAGGCTTGCTTCTCAAAGAACTATCTAGTCTTATTCAGCCTTAACACCTTTCCTGGCCTCTCCCCTGTGTGTTTGCCCTTCCTTACCACAATCCTCCCGTTGACTATGACGTACCTAATCCCTTTAGGGTACTTCCTAGGCTCAAGGGGATCGGTTGACTCCTCAATCCTATGTGGATCGAAGATGAGGATGTCTGCGTAAGCTCCTGGTCTCAAAATGCCCCTGCCCCTCAAGCCAAATACCTTGGCTGGGAGGCTTGTAACCCGCCTTACCGCCTCTTCAAGGCTAAGGACTTTCATCTCCCTGTAGTACCTCCTGAAGTACCTTGCCATCCCTCCGTATGTATTCGGATGGGGGAGCAGGAAGGGTGGACCTCTCATCTCCCATTTGTCATCGAAGGCATACGTGTCCAGCCCCACCATGCAACACTCATGCCTCAGGAATGCAGCTATTTCTACGTCAGATCTCAGGTCCAGCCTCCTTATCTTCGCATCTGGATCTTTCACTATGATCTCGAACAAAGCTTCCAGCTCGTCTTTTCCCTCAAGCCTTGCTATCTCATCTATACTCTTTCCAATCCATTTTTTCACTTTACAAGCAACTACTTCTATTGTTTGAGCCCAGTATGGGTTGACTATCGGATTTATACCCCACCACTTTCCAGCCATTATTGTTGACCTCAGCTCATGTCTGAAATCCCTCATTTCAAGGGCCTTTGCAAGTCCTTCCCTGGATCCAGCAACCTTAAGCCAAGGAAGAAGAGTGTATGCCAAATAGATTGAGGTCATCGTCCCTCCGGTGGTGTTCGGGATCACGTCGAAACAGACCTTGATGCCTCCTCTCCTGGCTTCCTCTATCACATCTAGTGTTGCCCTAACAGCTGCCTCTGTCAGGCTCGGAGGAGGCGGGGGCATTATGGTATAGCCTATTGTTATGTGGGATATCTGCACAGGAACTCCCGTTCTTCTCGATATCTCAATTGCCTCCATTATTCCCTTTATTTTCTCGGTTATGGGCTTAGCTCTCTCCCTTCTTAGCCCAGTTCTCCTCCAATGTGTAGCATATATGCCGCCGAACTCTTTAACAACCTTAACTAATTCTATTATCTCCTCGGTCTTGGAGAAAACCCCGGGCTGGTAATCGAGACCGGTAGAGAGGCCAAATGCTCCAGCTTCCATGGCCTCCCTCACGAGCTCTTTCATCCTCTCTAGCTCTTGTTTGGTGGGATCTCTCTTCCAATCTGGTCCCATAACTTCTGCTCTTACCGTATTATGGCCGACAAGAGGAACGTGATTGACAGAAATCCCTCTAGCTTCCAACCAACCCAAAAAATCCTTAAAGCCTCCCCACTCGATCTCAACGTTATAGCGTTCCTTTATCTTTCTCTTAACCTCGTCGGCTGGGAGCATGCCGTCGAAGTAGTACATGAACGGAGCAAGCTCGTACACTATGTCAAGATCCCAGAACATGTTTGGAGGCCAGTAATCCAGTATCGGAGCTATTGTGTTACCGCAATTACCTCCAATGGTTGTTGTAATGCCCTGCATCACGTAGTTGTCAGCAGTTGGGAAGATGGGAAGCGTCTTATCAGCATGAGAGTGAACGTCTATGAAGCCAGGAGATATTATGAGATCGAGGGCCTCAATCACCTCAGAACCCTTAAGATCGAAACTCCTCTCCACCGCAACTATCTTCTCGCCCTCTACTCCAACGGATCCTTTGAAAGGTGGAGCTCCTGTGCCATCAACAACTGTTCCCTTGATTACCAAATCTAGCTCTTTCACCGATCTCACCTCAAGATGAACCTTGCTTTTATTGAAGTTGATCTTGTTAAGCTTATGGTCGAGTTAAGTCGTTGATGCGTTCGAGATCAATTTCGCCCGATCGTGTTAGTTATTAATAAATGAGGAGACCTAAACCTAGATGCCAAAAACCCCTTTGGCCTATCGAATAGCGTACAAACTTCCGACTAGGGGAATATACGAGCCTCTTATCAAGCTGGTTGAGGAAATGGGGGCGATCGGGGTCGGGGTTGACATAGGCTCAGGATATGGCCTGGCTGCCGAGCAGGTTGCGAGTTACTTTGAAAAGCTTTTTCTCGTAGAGATAGACGTTGAAATGGCTGAAGATGCGGACAAAAGGCTTGAAGAGGCGCCAAACATCGAAATAATCATAGCAGATGCTAGGAAACTTCCCTTTCCAGATTCATTCGCCGACTTGGTTTACTTCTTCGATTCTCTTCACCACATACCCCGCTTAGAAGAGGCTCTGCTAGAAGCAATCAGGATCACTAAGCAAGGCGGTATGCTTGCAATATTTGATCTGGACGGGAACCATCCA
>JAVCBX010000068.1:0-5090 GCA_037917635.1 Thermoproteota archaeon
GCTAAAAGCTTTCCTTCATCCGGAGGACCTAAATAAAAACCAACCTCGGTTGGAAGGCGGGAGAAATTGCCCTCAGCAACTAAAACCGCATCTACCCTTATCGTCTCGTTTACAGATGCCTCGGTTCTATTTGAGTGTATTTCAACGCAACTAATGTCGACGAGCTCCTCAACTTCGATTGAGACCGAGGATTCCTCAGACCTAACTTCCTTCCCTAGTGTTGGACTGTAAGCTGAGGCATAACCGCTGAAGGAGATGGATCCTGGTTTAGTTGCCATAAAGGTCCATTTGAAGGTCAAGTTTGGGAAGTAAACCTCTCCGAGCGTGAAGTTGGCTACTTCAGGGGTAGGGCCATCTATTAGGACAGCTTCTCCCTCCCCTTTCGTTGATATAATAGATGGAGTCACGTTAATGACCCAGATCTCAGGGTCAAGCAGGGCTACGGTCATCTCTAGCGTTACGTTGTCCCCTACCTTAGGATTTTCGGGAGAAACGCTCAAAGTGCAACTAAGAACCCCTTCCTGACCTTCGAAGCCTAAAAGACTAAATGAGGGTATGAAGAAAATCGATAGGAGAAAGATCGAGTAGAACTTACTCAATCAAAGTCCCAATAAACTCTATTTTCCCGTATATTAACGTTCTCCTCTTATGACATGAGAAAAGTTATAGCGCAGCAGCGCTCAAATTGATGCTAGGAGCAGATGGTTCTCATTGATCTGATTCCTCTAAGCTTAACGACCTTCTTCGAGAACTTTTAAGAAGAAAAGGTAAAGTGCTAGTGAAAATCATGAAGCATCTCATCGTAAAGATAGGAGACAGGGAATCCTATTCAAATGGACCCATTTGATGCCTCATCTTGATCCTAGCAGCCCTGTGCGTGAAGGTTTTCAGGTGAAAGGAGCCTTAAACTCCTTCAAAGAAGCTTCTCCCCTTTTTATAAGGGATATAATTCCTCCGTTGAATTACGGCTGCCAAAGCCGGTAGTTGATACTTTTCTCAGTAATTAGGGCTTAATGGGATGAAAAAGAAGTTTATCAATATAAAATATGCTTCGCCATGTGGAAGTCATAATTAGGGGAGTAGACGAGCCCTTTACAGGGAGTTTAAGGCGAGAGCTGCAAAAAGAGGGCTGAAGCTCAAAGAAGCACTGATGGAAGCCATTAGGTTGTGGATTCAGCTTCAGGAGTTAAGGAGGATCCTGACAACGCTTTTTACCGAAGGATGAAGCAGATGATCTTGGAGAAGTACCGGGGAAAGCACATAGCAATCTCTGGAGGGAAAATAGTTGCGGTTGCTGATAGCTTCGAGCAGCTAGTTAAAGAGCTCAAGGAGAAGGGCCTTAAGAAGATTATTGCTTTGGAGGTGGGAGTTGATGTCGCGAGAGAAAGGGAGTGGCCTGGCTGGGCTTAACATCACTGACTGCGAAAGTTACGAGAAGTACGAGGTTCCAAGACCCCTCCTTTCCGTTAGGCTCTTGGATCCTTTGACGGATAAAGGGGTTGAACTTAAGGCTCGAGTGAATACTGGCTTTGCTGGCCACATAATAGTCCCGAAAGAGATCTATCAGAAGGTTTGCAACCTGGAATTACCTGCAGAAGAGTTTAACACATACTTAACTGTTTCTGGGCCGGTAAGATGAGGGGTTGTAAAGTTTACTTCGAAATATCTGGCTTAAGACTTCTTAGGATCCTTGAGACTCCCTTGCTAGGATATTCTGGCATCCTGGTAGGAAGGAAGATAATTAACAAGCATCAGAATCGCGATGCTTGGACCGGAAAGGAAGTTATGCCACGTCCTTTGGTCTGGATTATGAAGAACTTGAGAAAATCATGAACTAAAATGTTTTGTCCTCAGTTCCCTGATTCTGTAAGAGATAATATGTTCCAGCCTCATTTAGCAAATGATGGGGGTATTCATCTTATCAAGATTAGAAAGTCCCAATAACAGGCAGAAGACCAACAAGAAAGACTTTATACAATATACAATGGTAGTAATCAAAGAGAATAATAGGGGGCGTGGGGTAGTTTGGTCTAGCCTGAGGGCTTCGGGAGCCCTTGACCCGGGTTCAAATCCCGGCGCCCCCATGCTCTAACTTCTCATCTCCTCCCCAAGTATGAGATGAACCTAAGGGCGTCTTCGTACATATATATGTTGTTAAATAGGACGTAGATTTCCTCAGCTCCCTCGAAACTCCTAACCTTTTGAAGGAGATTCTCCAGGTCCTCGTCCCCGTACTTGTACTTGTACATCTGCTTCCCGGGAGGTTTTCCATGAAGCCTGAAGTAGCAGATTCTTTTGCTCGAGAGATGAGAGGGTGAAGAGCTAAATGGATCGACACAATGGGAAAGATCTAGCTCCTCGCATATTTCCCTAATCGTATCAGAATCCTTCAGCCAGCTCGATCCCCTAGGCTCCCAGACGAAGATCATATCTCCCCTTTCGCTCTCAACTTTTGAGAAGAAATGCTTAAGCTTTCTGATGTTCTCAGGAACATTCCTGAAGGATGCCGGAGTTTGAAAGAGCAAAATTCTTGCTCTTAGGGCCTCTGCAACCTCTTTTACCCTTTTAAAGGCTTGAATTGATGCCTCTCCGGAGAACTGATCCTCATGAGTTATCACTCTGGAGCTCTTGACAGTGAACTCAAAGGAGGAATTTACCTCGTCAACCAAGGATCTCCAAGTCTCGACAGTCTTAACCCTTGGTATCTTGTAGAAAGTGCTGTTCACTTCAACCAAGTCGAATAAGCTTGCATAAGCCTGAACCTTGTGCTTGTACTTTTGCTTCCAATCCTGAAGGTTGAGCTGCTCCTTAGGATTAAAGTAGGACCATCCACAGCAGCCGACCTTTATCATCAATCCTTACCTCATAAGCTGGGGATCAGCAGAGGGGTGCTTCATCACCTGTCAGCTGTCCCCTCCCTCATCATCCCACTAAAGCCCCGGGCGGGATTCGAACCCGCGACCTGCCGCTCTCTCAGCTCGCATACGAGGCGGCCGCTCTACCGCTGAGCTACCGGGGCTTTTTTACATTCTTTATTGAGAGCGATGCCTCTATAAATTTTCCGCGCCCATTATAATGAACCCCATGAGAAAGAAGGAAATCTTGTTCGTAGCCCTTACTATTGCCCTTGGAGATCCTGAGATGGCTGAGGCCTTAATAAGGGCCTTCGGAGGAAAGGAGATCGAGTCAACCCAGCTGATAGAGCTCCTTGGCATGGATCCTGCCGACGTAAGAAGGATGCTTTACAGGCTTCACGACCTTAACTTAGCATTTCAGATAATTAGGAAGGGAGAGGAAGGTGAAAGGCTCATCTATTGGGCTTTAAACGAGAAGATGGCCCCAATTTTCGTTGAAAGAAGGCTGGAAAGGGCTAAGAAGATACTCGAAGAGGAGATAAGGGTGGAGGAGGCAGGGGAGTACTACGTCTGTGCAGCAGATCCTTCCCATGCGAAGATACCCTTTGATGAAGCCTCTTTTGACTCTGAAAATGGGTTCTTATGCCCTATTTGTGGGGCCTCCTTGGTTCCTGTTGATAGGGAAAAGGCAGCAGAGAAGATAAGGGAGGCAATCCAGCTTATAGACAAGCTGCTGAAGGAGATCAAGAGTGATTGAGCTCATTATATGTGAGAAGATATATGGGGAGAAGCCAACGCTTAAGCTTGAGCTTTTCGGAAGGGAGGTTATGAGGCACATAGAGGAGCTTGAGATAGAGCTCGTTGAGTTCCAACTTCAAGATCACTGGGTCAAAGTGATGATAGAGGGCGAGGATGAAGGAGTTGCTGCAAATTTCATAAGGAGGGTTTACAGAGAGGTTAGAAGCATGAAAGATGTATCTCAAGGGGAGGTGCTAAAGGGCTTCGCGAAGGACGTTGGAAAAGTTGGGTACGGGCTCTATCTTGACGCTTTCATCGAGGAGAAAGACGCACTCATCCCCCTTTACTCCTTGAGGAATTCTTTAGTTGAGGGAAAGAAGCTACCTCTTAGGAGAATTCTGAGGGAGTTTGGAATAGTTGAGAACATGCCTCTGGAGTTCGTAGTTAGGAAGAAGGAAGAAGGGAAAATTGAGGGCTTCCTATCAGAACCTCAGGTTGAGGAGTTCATGGAACTAATGGAAAGAGGTCTAGATAGCTTGGTTGTAGCTGGAGCAACTAGGAAGCAGGTTAAAGCTGCTCTCAGGAGATCAGGCCACTTAAGGGACATTCTAAGGGTTGAGAGTTATTCCTTTCTTTGCCACAGACTCATATGTAAGGAGGGGACCGACGCTGTTGGCCTGATCCCTGAGATAGGTCCATACTTGGTTGGGAGCGAGTTCGGGGTTTTCTCACCGAAGAGGGTGAAGGAGACCTTGAGGAGCAAAGGGTAGCTGTCCGTAGCACGGTTAATCTTCTGTTAAATTTCTATCTTTAAGGTCAACTTTTAATGTCTTTTCTCGAGACTTCACGCTTTATAGGTTGTAAATGTTTGTAAGAGTATGGGTCAATGGGATTCTTATTCATCCTTGCTTTCCTTTTATCCTGCCTTCTCTTCTCAACCTAAAAGCGGATCCTTATGAAGGATCTTTGGTGATTTATCTTAGACCTTCAGGCAAGGTGCTCGGCATTCAGAGGATCCTTCACTTCGGACCCGATTCTGCCATGGTTTACGACATAATCGTAGTCCAGGTAACCATCGAGTACGTGAGGGAGGTTTTATCGAGATACGAGACTTTATTCGGCCTCTCGCTCTTCTTCGTAGGACTTGGGATTGCTAATTTCTGGATCGCGTTCCACCTAAGGAGGTTCAAGCTTGGAGGGACCTTGTTTCTATTAGGTTTGCTCCTTATGATATTAGCCTTCCTTTAAAACTCAAAAGTGAGGCGAAGGACGTGAGCTTTCGAAGCTGATCTTCCAAATTGGATTGGGAGGATTAATGATCGAGGTTTTGGAAACTACCTTAATGTTTAGGGGTAGTTAAGAAAAGTTCTCGGGGAAAGGAGATTCGATTACACAAAATCTCCAGATGTTAACTTGATTCACGAAAAGCGCTAGTCGCGTCATCCCGCCAGCAGGGAAAGTTTTAATTTCCATTTATGCATTCCAATGGATTGAGGC